>CAZCVH010000010.1:0-24407 GCA_964502115.1 uncultured Geminicoccaceae bacterium | reverse complement strand
AGGTAGCGCAGCCGTAGCGCCGGCACAGGAGACACAGGTTGGATCTCGACGCCTTCCGCCGCCACGGCCACGCCGTCGTCGACCTCGTCGCCGACTACCTCGCCGGCGTCGAAGACCGGCCGGTGCGCGCGCAGGTGCAACCCGGCGAGATCGACGCCCAGCTCGCGACCGGCGCACCGGAGAGCGGCGAGGCGGTGGAGCAGATCCTCGCCGACTTCGAGCGGGTGGTGATGCCGGGGATCACCCACTGGCAGCACCCGCGCTTCTTCGCCTACTTCCCGGCCAACGCCAGCCCGCCCTCGGTCCTCGCCGAGATGCTGACCGCCGGCATCGCCGCGCAGTGCATGCTGTGGCAGACCTCGCCGGCGGCGACCGAGATGGAGACCCGGGTTCTCGACTGGGTCCGTCAAGCGATCGGCCTGCCCGCCGGCTTCACCGGGGTCATCCAGGACAGCGCGTCGTCGGCCACGCTCGCGGCCCTCGTCGCCGCCCGCGAGCGGGCGCTGGCCGGCGCCGGCAACAGCGCGGGCCTCGCCGCTCGCGCCCCGGTCACCGTCTACGCCACCGCCGAGGCGCACTCCTCGATCGAGAAGGCCTGCCGCATCGCCGGGATCGGCTCGGCCGGGCTCCGGCACGTCGCCACCGACGGCGCCGGCCGCATGCGCGCGGACGATCTGACCGTGAAGATCGCCGAGGACCGCGCGCAGGAGCGTCACCCGGCCGCCGTGGTCGCCACCCTCGGCAGCACCGGCATCGGCGCGATCGACCCGCTGGCCGAGATCGCCGCGGTCGCTCGCGCCGAAGCCGTCTACCTCCACGTCGACGCCGCCTGGGCCGGCTCGGCGCTGCTGCTCGAGGAATGGCGCTGGATGAGCGAAGGCGTCGCGGCCGCCGACAGCTTCGTCTTCAACCCGCACAAGTGGCTCGGCGTCCAGTTCGACTGCGCCGCCCATTTCGTCCGCGAGCCGGGGCTGTTGACCGCGGCGTTGGGGATCCAGCCGAGCTATCTGACCTCGCGGGAGACCGGCGCGGTCGTCGACTACCGCGATTGGTCGATCCCGCTCGGGCGGCGCTTTCGCGCCCTCAAGCTGTGGTTCACGCTCCGGGCGTACGGCCTCGCGGCGCTCAGAGCGATGCTGCACGACCACATCGCGTGGACCGCGGAACTGGCCGGCTGGATCGCCGCCGAGCCCGATTTCGAACTCACCACGCCGCCGTCGCTGGCGCTGTTGACCTTCCGCCACGCGCCCGTCGGCGTCGCGGAGCTCGACGCCCACAACCGCGCTCTCTTGGAGCGGATCAACGCCGACGGCTTTCTCTACCTGACGCCGCACACCCACCGCGGCCGCGCGGTGCTGCGCTGGTCGATCGGCGGACGCACCACCACGCGCCGCGACGTCGCCGCGAGCTTCGCGCGCGTCAAAGCGCTGGCGCGGGCCTGACACGCCCGCGCAGGGGCACACCCTCCAGTCGAGCCGTCGCCGTCAAAAGAAAACGCCAGCGTCGCGAGACGCTGGCGCGTGGTCGAGGGATCGAAAGATGTGACGGTCACTCGACGCGGAGGTTGGCCTCCTGGGTCGGACCCGGCCGCATCAGCGACGGGTACGGCCCGACCACGTTCTCACCGAAGAACGGCTTGTAGACGTTGTAGTGGCAGGTCGTGCAGTTCGCCTTCGGCGCATCGCCGTTCGGCCCGAGCCGGTTGTCGGGATAAAGATCACGCAGTGGCACCAGCCAGTCGTTGTTGAGCTCGCGCACCATGCGGATGCCGTACCAGGCACTCGCCCGCTGCGGTGGCACCTGCTCCCATTTATAAAACGCACGGCTGTTGTGGCAGTACGTGCAGTTCACGCCGAGCGACGTCGACATGTGCATCATCAAGCTGTAAGTGTACTCGGTTTGCTTGATGGTGGCCTCGTTGCCGGTCGGCAGCGCCGTCAGGGTATGGACGCGGATGTCCTGGTCCTTCTCCAAGAACGGCGTGTAGGGGTCGAAGGGCAGCGAGGACAGCGCCGCCGGCTCGGACGGCGTGTTCTGGCCCGTGAAGTTGCCGACGATACCGGTGGCGGGGCGGGTGTCCTCGAACCAGATCGCCGGCGGCACGGGTTGGCCGCGGTGGCAGGTGTAGCAGGTGACGCCGGACGCACCGTCGGTCGGGTAGACGTGGTTCTCCGCCCACTCCGAGTTCAGGTATTGCGTCATCTTCAGCATGTTCCGCGACACCTGATAGGTGTACATCGACCCGTCGGCGAAGTTGGCGGTGTTGTGACAATAGTCACAGGCCGCCGCGTCACCCACGACCCACTCGGTCAGCCCCGACATCAGCCGGTTGAACTGGTCGTCGGGGAGATGGCCGAGGACCTCGACGTTCTCGTAGATCTCGCCGGCCTTGGGCGTCGTCATGTCGACGTCGTCGAGCGGCCAGAACGGCTCCGGCACCTCGTTGTCGGCGAGCTGGTCGCGGACGTCGCGCGGGTTGTAGACCTGCTCCAGGCCGAGGCCGCGGAAGCCGCTCTGCACCGCCTCGATGGGCGGGCGGTCCCAGCCCGCCATCGTCAGCATCGCGATGGTCAGGATCGCCACGACCGCAATGGCGGCACTGATCCCGATCCCGAGTTTCATTGCATTGCTCCCGAAGCAGCGCTCGGATCCTGCACCGCCGGCAACACGTCCGGATAGACCGGGGCGAAGTCGTGCTTGACGGCCCAGAGATACCAGTTGTCGACGACGGTTCCGGACAGAAGGATGCCGATGCCCCCGGTCAACGTCGTCAGCACGGCGAACCACCACGCCCAGCGATGGATCGATTCCATCGTGGCGTTGAAGCCCATGGTCCAGCGCCAGAAGAGAGCGGCACGCTCGGCGGCGGTGCCACGGTCGGTCGACTGCTCGATCTCGCGCTCACCGCCGTAGCGGTAGACGGAGAGGATCGTCGCACCGTGCATCGCGAAGATCAGCGTGGAGCCGTAGAGGAAGACGATCGAGAGGGCGTGGAACGGGTTGTAGAACAGGTTGCCGTAGCGGATGGAGAACGCCGCGGTCCAATCGAGGTGCGGCAGGATCCCGAACGGCACCGCTTCGCCCCAGCTGCCCATCGCGAGCGGCCGGATGAAGCCGAGCACGAGGTAGAGCCAGATCGCCGACAGGAACGCCCAGGCGACGTGCGTGCCCATGCCGAGCTCGAGTGCACGACGGTAGGTCCGCACCCACCAGAGCAGGATCGACGCCGTCAGGAAGAAGCCGGCCATGAGCCACCAGCCGCCCTCGTTCATGGGCGGAATGCTGAGCCCGTATTCCGGCGCCGGCGGCTCGAGCGCCAACCAGGGCAGTTGCCGGACGAACTGGATCGGATCCCAGCCGACCGACGCCCACATGTTGAGGCCGATGATCTCGATCGCGATGATCCCGAAAACGATCGATAACACGCCGGTGTAACCGAGATAGATCGGGCCGATCTGGGCGTTGCCGATCTTGCCGAGCCAGTAGGTCAGGAAGGGCTTACCTTCCCGGGGCAAGCCGCCCGGCGGTACCGGCACGCCCGCCTCGGGCGGTCCGGAGACCTGGACTTGCGTGTAGATACTTTGAAATTCCGCCATCGTTCGCGCCTCCTACGACCAGATCGGCAGGTCGAGCCACCAGGTCCACCATTCCGTCCAGCTGCTGGTCCAGAACGGCCCGCTGATGATGATGCAGACGGCACTCCAGAAACCGGCGAGCAACGCCAGGATCAAACCGACACGGTGAATGCCGACGGTACCGACCGAGTAGCCGATGAAGTCGCGGAAGAAGGTGTCCTCGTATTCCGGGGTTCGTACGCTTTCACCCTTTTGCGGGTTGATCGCCGACAATATCAGTGAGCCGTGCAGCGCCAGCGCCAGCGTCGTCGTGAAGAAGAAAGTGATCGCCAGCATGTGTGCCGGGTTGTAGTGGAAGTGCAGATATTGGTAGCCGACGTTGGAGACCCAATCCAAATGGCTGAAAATGCCGTAGGGAAAGCCGTGTCCCCAGGCGCCCATCAGCAATGGCCGGAACACGACGAGTGTGACGTAGGCGAAGATGGCGACGCCGAAGGCGATCGGAACGTGGTAACCGATCCCGAGCTTGCGGCAGATCTCGACCTCGCGCATCATCCAAGCACCGAAGGCCCCGACCGCGCAGATCGTGATGATCTGCCAAAGGCCGCCCGCTTCGAGCGGCGCCAGCGCCAGCCCGTAACTCAAATCCGGCGGCGCGATGTTGATTTTCCAAATATTCCAGGTGTCGCCCAGCGCGGCACCGTAGATGATCAGTAGCGTTCCCAAGACGGAGAAGAAGATGGAGAGGACCCCGAAGAAGCCAACGTAAAATGGCCCCACCCAGAAGTCGAAGAGATCTCCACCGATCAACGTCCCACCACGAACGCGATATTTCCTTTCAAAGCTGAGCATGGCCATCGCGAGTTTCTCCGGTCGGGGGCTCGAGGACAACGAGCACCAAGCGAGGGTCCAGGCAGCGGGCGGCGTCGCGCCGGTCCCGCTACCTCGGAGCCGTCACTGTCAGTTCGCCTTCCCCTGCGCCGACGGCAGCGCCGCCGACATCTGACCGGACACCGCCGCCGCTTCCGCGGCCGGCACCGGCCCTTCAATCCAATTGTAGCGGTCGGTGCTCAGCAGGATGAAGTGGATCAGCAGCGCCAAGCTGAACAGAAACACCGACAGCGCGACCAGCACGCGGCGTGGGTCGAAGAGCAACCAAATCTTGTACAACATCAGTCAAGTCCTTGGGGTGGAGGGTCGGTCAACGGCGCATGACGGGCGCCGTGGATCACAGCCAGGGCCGCCAGATCCAGACGAGGATGTGCGCGACGATCGCGATCGCGGTGAAGGTGATGAAGCCCTGAACGAACGCGGCGTGGAATTCCTTCGCCTCGGCGTCGGTGAGGCCCGTCAGTGAGCCGGTCCGTGTCTCGGTAGCCATATCGTAGTCTCCGGATGTTGGCCTGTTGCCGTTGCCGCGCACTCTTCCCGCGCGGCCGGGTCGGCCGGATGCCGGAGCACCCGACCCTTCCGCCCGGAATCACCGGGCGAACTCGTAGCCTGTGCGTCACCGCGTGAAGGCGAACGGCACCAGCGTGCCGGCCACCGCCCGCGCCTCGCCGAACACCGACTGGCGCGGTTCCACTCCCGGCAGATGCGGCCGCCACGCGCGCGGCAGCACGCGCGTCACGGTCGCCACCGCGAGGAAGTAAAGGAACGCGAGGACGTACAGAAAGCGGTACTCCCACCGCATCTCCTGCCGCAGTCGCAGCGTCGATCCACAGTTTTTCACCATGTCAACCGTTGTACCCCCACTGGCAGACGCATCGGTCGTGGACCGGGCGACGGGACGCGACGGCACGACGCCGCCGCGACGACGAAAACGATCGAAAGGGCGGTACGCGCGCATCAGAGCGCCTCCGCGCCGGTGGTGACGGCAGGCAGATGCCCTCGCTCGACGCGCCCCGCACCGGCGCGCCGCGCCGCCCGCTCGGCGGCGTCGCGCAGACGCTTGGCCTGGGAGATGCGCGTCAACATCGGGGTCTCGGCGAGGAGCTCGTCGAGGGCGCGCCGCGCCGCGTCGTCCCAGGGCAGCTCCTCGTGCAGGCGCGACGGCGTCGCCTCGAGCACGTCCATGTCGCTGCCCAGCGGCAGGATGTGGAAAAGCGCCTCGAACAGCGCGTTGCAGACCTCCTGAACCAGATAGGTCGCCCCGGCGTAACCCATGAACGGCGTGCCGGTATGACGCCGGATGACCGTTCCCGGGAACGAGGCCGCGATGTAGACCGAGGACGCCTGGACCTCGGCGAGGTACATGCGCTCGTTGTAGCTGGCGAACATCACCAGCGGCGGACGTTCGTGCAGCGCCGCGCGGATCACCGCGTTGTCGGTCTTGCCGCCCGGCCGGCGCGCGACCGCGAGCGTGCACGGCAGCCCCATGTCCTCCTCGAGGAAGTGCCGCACGCCGCGGGTGTAGGTCTCCGACGCCACGATCGCGAAGTTGGCGGTGGCGAAGAAGTCCTGGGTGACCGAGCGCCACAGATCCCACAGCGGCTTGATGGTCGTGCGCTTCTCGGCCGCGATGAAGGGCTGGGGGTCGAGGCCGAGGAGCTCGCCGAGCTGTTCGAGGAACGCCGTCGTGCTGTGCAGGCCGATCGGCGCCTGGAGGTAGGGCCGCTCCAGGTCCTCGCACAGCCGACGGCCGAACTCGCGGTACATGCAGATGTTGACGTCGGCGTCGACCAGGCGCTGCACGTCGTCGAGATGGGTGCCGAGCGGGAACACCAAGTTGACCTCGGCGCCGATGCCCTCGACCAGGCGGCGGATCTCGGCGAGGTCGGACGGCAGGTTGAAGGTGCCGTAGATCGGGCCGATGAGGTTGACGCGCGGCTTGGCGTCCGCCGGACGCTTGCTCGCCTTCGGCATCCGCCCGCGCTTCAGGCCGAACTCGGTCCACAGCCAGTGCATCGCACGGTCGGCGCTCTGCCACTGGTCCTCGTCGATGGTGCGCGGCAAAAAGCGGCGGATGTTGGTGCCCGCGGGCGTAACGCCGCCGCCGATCATCTCGGCGATCGAGCCGGTGACGACCACGCTCGGCTGGTTCGGATCCAGCGTCTCCCAGGCGCGCTTCATCGCGCCCTCGGTACCGTGCTGGCCGAGCTCGTCCTCGCCAAGGCCGGTGACCACGACCGGCAGCTCGTGCGGCGGCAGCGCGTCGGTATAGTGTAGAACCGAGGTGACCGGCAGGTTCTCGCAGCCGACCGGGCCGTCGATGATCACCTGCAGCCCCTTGACCGCGGTGAAGGCGTAGACCGCGCCCCAGTAGCCGCCGGCCCGGTCATGGTCGAGGACGAGCATCAGCGCGCCTCCCCCAGCGTCGTCGGCGCGGCCGGCCACACCCCCGTCTCGGCGCCCGTGCCCACCCCTTCGAAGAAGGCGCGCATGCGCTCGAAGCGGCGGGTCTGGCCGATGGCGGCATTGACGACCTCGGCGATGGCGCCGACGCCGGCGAGGCCCATCAGCGGGCGCGCGGAGATGATGTTGGTGAAGTAGAGCCCGGCGATGCCGCGCTCCTTGGCGGCCTGCACCACCGGCGTCGTGCCGATGGCGAGGTCCGGGGCGAAAGCGTCCATCGCCGCCAGGTCGTCCTCGAGCGAGGCCCGGTAGCGCACCTCGCAGCCGCGCGCCTCGAGCCAGGCGCGGTCGGGCTCCGACCAGGGCGTCTCGGGACAGGCGGTGGCGACATAGGGCACCTCGGCGCCGCTCTCGACCAACAGCCGCGCGACCAGGAGCTCGGAGCCCTCGTAGCCGGAGAGCGTGATCCGCCCGCGAATCGGCGCGCTCGCCAGCGCCGCGCGGATCGCCGGCAGCACCTCGTCCTTGGCGGCCTCGATGCGCTCGGCGGCGACGCCCGCGGCCGCGCCGACGGCGTCGAGCCAAGCGGCGGTGCCGTCGCGGCCGACGGGGGCCGAGGGCACGACCGGGCGGCCGGCCGTGACGAACTCGCGAACCGAGCCGGTGTAGAAGGGATGGAGTGCCGCGACGACACGGCCGTCGAGGGCGGCGTAAAGCTCGCGCCACTCGCGCGTCGGCACCACCGGCCCCGCCGCGAGCCCCATCGGCTGCAGCATCATGTTGATGCCGACCGGATCGACCGGGAACATCTCGCCCAGAAGCGTCACCGTCGGGCGCTCGCAGCGGCCGCCGCGCGGCGCCGCGACCGGGCCCTGCTCGGCCTCCTCGCGGGCGTAGCGCAGCATCGCGGCCGCCAGGATGTCCTTGGCCTCGGCGTGGGTCGGCACACCGAAGCCGGGCACGTCGATCGGCACCACGCGCACGCCGTTGATCTCGCGCGGCAGCCGCTGGATCGGCACGCCCGACGCCGTCGGCACGCAGAGATTGGTCACCACCACCGCGTCGAGCCGCTCGGGGTCGGCGAGCTCGTGGATCGCGTCGCGGATGTCCTCGTAGAGCTTGCCGGTGACCAGCGTCTCGGAGTTGAAGGGGACGTAGCCGACCGTGCGCCGCGCCCCGTAGAAGTGCGACGTGAAGGTGAGCCCGTAGACGCAGCAGGCCGAGCCCGAGAGCACGGTCGCGGTGCGGCGCATGCGCAAGCCTACGCGCAACGAGCCGAAGGCCGGGCACATGCTCTGGGGCTGATCGTGCGGGCCCTTGGGGTAGTCCGCGGCGTAACCGTCGAGGATCTCGCGCTTGCCGGCGGCGGCCGCGGCGCGCGTCATCTCGTCTCGAGCGTGGCAGCCCTCGCCGTCGCTCGTCGCCTTCGAGGCGGGAGCGGCGCCGGCGGCCGGGCTCTGATAGACGGTGGTCATCACGCCCCCTCAGACGTCGTCGTAGATGACTTCGAGCGACGGCTTCTCGAGCAGCTCGCTGCCGCACATGTCGGCGAGCGTGGCGGGCTCGAGCACGACGTCGCGGCCGACCTCCTCGCTCTTGAACAGGTTCAACAGGCCGTCGTGGTCGAGCGGGGCCGGCAGCACCGGCGGCGCCGCCGCGGCCTGGGCGGCGAGATCCTCGAAGATCGGCGCCCAGCGGCTGCCGGGCTGGCCGATGATCTCGTAGTTCGCGCTCTTCCTGCGGATGTCCTCGTCGGCCGGAATGCCAGCGAGCACCGGAATGCCGACCGCCTCGGCGAAGGCCTGGGCCTCGCCCGTACCGTCGTCCTTGTTCACCACTAGACCGGCGACGCCGACATTGCCGCCGAGATTGCGGAAATACTGGACCGCCGAGCAGACGTTGTTGGCGACGTAGAGCGACTGCAGGTCGTTCGAGCCGACGACGACGACCTTCTGGCACATGTCGCGGGCGATCGGCAGGCCGAAGCCGCCGCAGACGACGTCGCCCAGGAAGTCCAACAGGACGTAGTCGAAGTCCCAGCGGTGAAAGCCGAGCTTCTCGAGGAGCTCGAAGCCGTGGATGATGCCGCGCCCGCCGCAGCCGCGCCCGACCTCCGGGCCGCCGAGCTCCATCGCGAAAACGCCGTCGCGCTTGAAGCAGACGTCGCCGATGGCGACCTCTTCACCGGCGAGCTTCTTCTTGCTCGAGGTCTCGATGATGGTCGGGCAGCTGCGCCCGCCGAAGAGCAGCGAAGTCGTGTCGCTCTTCGGATCGCAACCGATGAGGAGCACCCGCTTGCCCTGCTGGGCCATCATGTAGCTGAGATTGGCGAGCGTGAAGCTCTTGCCGATCCCGCCCTTGCCGTAGATCGCGACGACCTCGGTCTGCCGGGTGGCCGCCTCTCCGTCCGCGGCGTCCGAAGCCTCCGGGCGGCGCGCCTGGCCGGTCGTGCGCTCGAGGGTCTCGGCGGATCCTGCGGTCATGAGCGCGGTCTCCAGTCGAGGATCATCTTGAGACAGTCCGGGGCGGTGAAGGCGGTGCGATAGGCGTCCGCCGCCTCCGCGATCGGCGCGCGGTGCGTGATCAGACCCGCGAGGTCGAGGCGACGCTCGGCGAGAAGCCGCTGAACCTCGGCCAGATCGTCGTCGCGCCACTCCGCGGCGACGCGCAACCGCGCCTCCTTCATGAAAGCCGGCGGGAAGGCGAAGGCGAGCGGCTCGGCGTAGAAGCCGGCGAGCACCACCTCGCCACCGGGGGCGAGCCGCGCGATCAGCCTGTCCAACACCGCCGCATCGCCGCTGACGTCGCAGATGCGGGCGTAGTCGCGGCGCTCGTCGTCGTCGGGATGGGCGACGGCGTAGCCGGCGGCACCGGCGTGCCGCGCGCGATCGGTCTCCCAGACCACCGGCGCGCCGCCGGCGGCGACGGTGAGCCGCGCGACCAGCCGGCCGAGCACGCCGTGGCCGACGATGAGCTCCGGCGCGGCGTCCTTGATGGCGTGGCGGGCGGTGGCGGCCAGCGCCAAGAGCGTGGCCTCCTCCGCGAGCCCGCTCTCGACCCGCCGCACCCGCTCGCCCGGCACGACCACGCGCGAGGCGGCGCCGCCGAAGAGGCCGCGAGCCTCGGCGTAGCAGCGCGCACCGGGAACGAAGACCCGCTCACCGACCGCGAGGCCCGAGGCCGGGCCGGCCTCGACCACCTCGCCCACCGATTCGTAGCCGGGGACCAAGGGGTAACCCATGCCGGGGAAGGACGGCATGCGCCCCGACCACAAGAGGCGCTCGGTGCCGGTGCTGATGCCGCTCCACGCGATCTCGACGACGACGTCGCCCGCGGCGGCCGCCGTCAACTCGAGCTCTTTCAGCACGAGATGCTCAGGGCGTTCGATGACGACGGCGGTGGCACGCAACGCAGAGACCTCCCAACCCGTGACCCGGCGGCACGCCGGAACCGGACCCTCTGTTCATATGTCACCGTAACTTGACGGATAGAGGTGTCAAGATTGACTTACAGAGAGCCCCCGGCCGGGCGGACCTCCATCAGTCGCACGAGCAGCGGGCGGTGGGTCGCCCGCTCGTGCGGCGCCCCGAAGCCGGCGCGGGCGAGGAGCGCGCCGAGCTCGTCGCGGGTGCGGGCGCGCCCGGACCCCATCGCCCATAGGTAGAAGCCGAAATACGCCGCCCCGATCGGCTCGGCGCCGGGGGTGCCCGCCATCGGCTCGGCGAGCAGCAGGGTGCCGTCCGGCGCGATCGCCCGGCGCACCGCGCGCAGGATGGCGAGTGCGGCGGCGTCGTCGTGGTCGTGGACCACGCGCACCAGCGTCACGAGGTCGGCCCCTGCGGGCAGTGGATCGTCGAAGAAGCTGCCGCCATGGGCCTCGGCGGCGACGCCGCCTTGCGCGAACCGCCGCCGCGCCGTCGCGGCCACCGCCGGCAGGTCGAAGAGGTGCAGCTGGAGCGCGGGGGCCGCCGCCGCCACCGCGCGCAGAAAGGTGCCGTCGCCACCGCCGACGTCGAGCAGCTTGCGATGCTCGGCGAAGGGATAGGCCGCGATGACCTCCTCGGCGATGAAGCTCTGCGAGGCGGCCATCAGGTCGCTGTAGCCCGCGACCTCGCGCTCCTCCAGCGCCCGGGGATCGTCGCCGCGGGCGTAGCCCCAATAGCGCTCGAGCTCGCCGCCGCCCTTGGCGCCGCGCAACAGCGCCACCGGGTCGGCGAGATCGGCGTAGAGCATGGCATGGTGGTCGACCATGCCCTTGATCCCGGGATTGCGGACCATGGCGGCGCCGAGCGGGCCTAATCCGAAGCGGCCGCCGCGGCGGCGCTCGACGAGGCGCAGCGAGATCGCCGCCTCCAACAGCCGATCGAGGCCCTCCGCCGGCAGGTCGACGCGGGCGCCGAGGGCGGCGCGGTCGAGCGGTCCAGCCTCGAGGGTCTCCAACAGTTGGAGCCGAACGCAGGCGTAGAGCACCTGCGAGTAGACGAAGCCGGCGCAGAGATCGAACAGCTCGCGCACCCGCCGCCGCGCGACCGGCCGGGTCAGCGGAAAGGCCGAAGCCCAACGCTGAAAGCCGGCGCTGGCCAACAGACGGTCGCGCCGCGCCAACAGCCGATCCCGCCACGTGCGCCGCGGCGGCAGTCGCTCGAGGCCGGCGCCGTCGGCCACGGCCATCGTGCCGCCCTCACGCGGCGCTGCGGGCCGAGCTCTTCGGGCGCAGACGCTTGGCTTCGGAGAGCACGAGTGTGCGGAGTTCGTCGGCGCCGGGGCTCGCCGGGATGGCGTCGGCGGCCGCCGCCACCAGCTGCTCGAGCCGATTCACCGCACCCTCGATGCCGAGTTCCGCAGCCGCGCTCGGCCGGCCGTAGCGGACGTCCTGGCCGGTCGGCTTGCCGAGCTCCTCGGCCTCGGCGGCGACGTCCTTGAGGTCGTCGGCGACCTGATAGGCCTCGCCGAGGCGCTCGCCGAGCGCCCGCCAGGGCGCCGGGTCGGCCCCGGCGGCGGCCGCCCCCGCCATGCAGGCGGCGACGAACAGCGCACCCGTCTTTTCGCGTTGGTACTCGCCGAGAGCGGCCTCCGGCTCGCTCTCCCAGGCTTGGCCGGCGACGATCCCGCGCGGCACGCCGACGGCGTCGCCGACGATGCCGACCAGCCGGCCCATGCGGTCGGGATGCGCGGCGGCCTGGCGCGCCAGTGTCTGAAAGGCCAGCACGATCAACGCGTCGCCCGCGAGCACCGCGAGCGGCTCGCCGAAGGCGCGGTGCAGCGCCGGCTTGCCGCGCCGGGTTGCGGCGTCGTCGAAGCACGGCAGATCGTCGTGTACGAGCGACGCGCAGTGCAAAAGCTCGATCGCCGCGGCGGCGCCGTCCGCGGCCTCGGGTGCGTCGTCACCGCAGGCATGGGCGACCGCGAGGCACAGCCGTGGACGGATGCGCGCACCGCCGGGGAAGACCGCGTGGTGGAGCGCCTCGGCCAGCCGCGGCGGGCAGCCCGGCAGATCCCCTCGGTGCACCGCCGCCAGCAGGGTCTGTTCGATGCGCGTCCCGGCAACCATCGCGGCCTCCCGTGCCGACGTGACGTGGTCGAGCCTTGCCCGCCAAGGCTGTCACCCTTGACTGTCAGGGAATATAGACACTCGCGTACCGCCGCAATGCGCCATTTTCGCGAGACCGGCCAGGACGCGCGGCGCTCCGGCCGGGCTGGCGACCGCGCCGCCGCCGGCCTAGGCTCGCCGGCGAGCGCGGCTCGACGAGGGTGAGAGCGATGACGAACGACACCGAAGCGCAGACGCTCGGTTCGGCGCAGGCGGCGGCCGCGGCGGGTCCCCGCTTCGACGCGGCGGTCGCCCCCGGCGGCTATCTCTGGTGGTACGTCGACGGTTTCACGCCCGACGGAAGCCACGGCATCACCCTCATCGCCATGCTCGGCAGCGTCTTCTCACCCTACTACGCCTGGTCCGGCCGCAAAGATCCTCTCGACCATGTGGCACTCAACGTCGCGGTCTACGGCGACGCCGGCAAGCGCTGGGCGCTCACCGAGCGCCGCCGCGGCGCCCTCGACCGCGACGCGCGCCAGCTGCGGATCGGCCCCTCCGCGCTCGACTGGGACGGTGAACGTCTGCGGGTGACGATCGACGAACGCGGCGCGCCGATCCCGCTCGCGGTGCGCGGCGAGGTCCGGCTCTACCCGGCGGCGGTCACCGGCCGCGCCTTCGTGCTCGACCCCGAAGGCCGCCATCGCTGGTGGCCGATCGCGCCGGCCGCGCGCATCGAGGTCGACCTCGAGAAGCCGGCGCGGCGCTGGGAGGGTATCGGCTATTTCGACACCAACCACGGCGACGCCCCGCTCGAGGCCGACTTCGTGCGCTGGGACTGGTCGCGGGCGCACGTCGGCGGCGACGCGGTCATCCTCTACGATGCGATTTTCCGTCGCAGCCGGGGCGTGCCGCTGGCGCTCTTCTGCGGCCGCGACGGCAGCGTCGACGAGGTGCCTCCGCCGCCGCGTGCCGAGTTGCCGACCACCGGCTGGCGGGTGGCGCGGGGCACCCGCGACACCGAGCCGGCGCAGGTCGCCGTACGCCGGACCTTCGAGGACACGCCCTTCTACGCCCGCTCGCTGCTGACCACGAGCTGGCGGGGCCGCCCCGGCCTCGCCATGCACGAGAGCCTCGATCTCGACCGCTTCGCCGCACCCTGGGTGAAGCTGCTGCTGCCCTTTCGGATGCCGCGCACGCGGCGTTGAGAACCTGTCGACGACGCGTCGGGCGTCTATTTCGGTGAGTTGTCGACGAGGAGGATGCGATGGCGATCCAGGTCCTGGGGCTGGCGGGGAGCCTGCGGCGCGGTTCCGTCAACACCAAGCTGCTTCACGCCGCCGCGGCGCTCGCGCCGGCGGGCGTGCACGTCGCCACCGCCACGCTGCACGACATCCCGTTCTACGACGGCGACGTCGAGGCCGAGGGCATCCCCGCCGCGGTGACGACGCTGGCCGGGCGCATCGATGCCGCCGACGCCATCCTGATCGTCTCGCCCGAGTACAACTACTCGCTGCCGGGCGTGCTCAAGAACGGCATCGATTGGCTGTCGCGGGTGCCGGGCAAGCCCTTCGCCCACAAGCCGCTGGCGATCATGGGCACCTCGCCCGGGCGCTTCGGCACCGCCCGCATGCAGTACCACCTGCGCCAGGTGCTGCTCTTCACCGAGGCCCGCGTCCTGCCCAAGCCCGAGGTCATGCTCGCCGGCGCCGGCACGCTCTTCGACGAAGCCGGCACCCTCACCGACGAGAGCGCCGCCGGCCTCGTCCGCCGCCAGCTCGAGGCGCTCGCCGCCGCGGTCGAGCAGCGCCGCCGCGCCGGCGACGATTGAGGCTCAACGGGCGTCGTTGAGCGCCCAGTCGTAGGCGTAGTCGGCGATGCCGTCCACGGCGGCGAGGTCTTCACGCAGATCCGGTTCGGCGTAGCGCCGCAGATGGTCGAGGAGCGCCGCCTCGTCGCCGCCGAAATCCTCCTGGAACCAGTTGTAGATGCTGGAGACGGTGACGTCGCCGCCCACGTCCAGGCGCACGCCGCGCGGATCGTTGACGTAGGCCCGCGCCGCTTGTTCGAGCCGGGCGTCGAGCGCGTCAGCGCTGTAGGGCTCGGCGGCGAGGTCGGGACAGCCGACGGCGGCGCAGTTGACCGCGTAATGGATGCGCGCGTCGCCGAAGATCGGGCGGACGATGCCGTGCTCGATATCGTCGAGCGACAGCGCGCGCCCTTCAACGGTGACGCGATCGCTCCCCCAGACGCCGTCGATGGCGCGGATGCTGTCGACCGGATAGGCCTCGAGCACCGCGGCGACGGTGAGCGCGTTGTAGAGGTTCAGCCAGAAGGCGAGCTGGGCGTCGGCGCCGAGTTCGGTGACGGTCGTGGCGGCGAGGCGCTCGAGGTCGTCCGCCAGCGCGGCGCGATCGGCCTCGCTCACCGCGGCGTAGCGCAGCCGGTGCACGCCGGCGTCGTCGACGACGAGGTAGCGCTCGAGAAAGCCCGCCCAAAAGGCGTAATCGACGGTGACGCTCGCATCGGCGGCGCGTTTTTGCCAATGCTCGTCGATCAGGCGCGCGTTCGGCGCGGCCCAGCGTTCGAACCAGGTGAAGCCGGCCGTGAGGACGAAAACGAGAGCCAGCGCGATGAGCCGCCGCATGCGATGGTCCTCCTGGCGAGTTCCGGAGGCCCTCCGTGTAGCCGTTCGCGGGCGCGCGATCGCGGCACGATGGCGTGAGCGCCTGGCCGCGACCCTGGTGCTCGCGGCGACGACGGTCGCCGCCCAGCCGCCGCCCGACGCCGGCGACAAGGCCGCCGACAACGCCGCCGTCGGGCGGGTCAACGTCGCCGGCCGCAGCTTTTGCACCGGCACGCTCGTCGAGCCGCGGCGGGTGATCACCGCGGCGCATTGCCTGTTCGACCCCCGCACCGGCGAGCGCGCGGCCCTGGGCGACGTCCACTTCGTCGCCGGCTGGGACCGGGGAAGCTTCGTCGCCCACGCCCAGCCGACGGCGATCCGCATCGCCGTCGGCTATGTCTGGCGAGAGCGGCGTGAGCTGGCGAGCCTGGAGCGCGACCTCGCCATCCTCGAATTCGCCCGTCCCGTCGCCGCCCCCGAGCTGGCGCTCGGCGCCGACGCCGACGGCGGCGCCGCGCTCGCCGTGGTGCACTACAGCCGCCGCCGCCCCCATCTCGCCACCCGCGACGACGGCTGTCGCCGGGTGGGGGCGACCGGGCGGTTGTGGCGGCTGGACTGCGCCATCGAGCCCGGCGGCTCCGGCGCGCCGGTGCTGGTCGGCGACGGCGGCAGCCTACGCGTGGCCGCGGTGGCGATCGGGCGCACCCGCGGCGACGATGGCTGGATCACCCTGGCGCTGCCGCTCACGCCGGGCGCGCTGTCGCCGTAGGCGGCGCCCCGGGCGCTCGACGCGCCGCCGCCGTCCCGGCGAGCGCGCTCACCCGGCCGGTTGTTCGGGCGGCGTCGGCAGGATGACGAGTTCGTGGAGGTCGACGCCGGCGGGCTGCTCCAAGGCGAAGACCGCCGCGCGCGCGACGTCGTCGGGGCGTAGACCGTGGGGTTGCGGGTCGTCGAAGAAGGGCGTGTCGACGACACCGGGCTCGAGCAGGGTGACGCGCACGCCCGTGCCCTTCAGCTCCTCGCGCAGGCCGTAGCCGATCGCGCTCACCGCCCACTTCGTCGCCGAGTACATCGAGCCCGCGAGGGTGCGCCGCCCGGCCACGGAGCCGGTGATCAGGACATGTCCACGCGCCGCCTTGATGTCGGCGAGGGCGGCGCGCAGCGTGTGGCCGACGCCCAGGATGTTGACCTCGACCATCTGCCGCCAGGGCTCGACCGGTGCGGCCGAGAAGCCGCCGGGCTGACCGCCGACGCCGGCGTTGGCGAAGACCGCGTCGATACCTCCGAAGCGGCCGCGCACGGCGGCCACCAACCGTTCCTGCGAGGTGAAGTCGGCGACGTCGGCGGGAAACGCCGCCGCCCGCTCGGCGCCGAGCTCCGCGACGAGGCCGTCGAGCTTGTCCGCCGAGCGCGCCGACAGCGCCACCCGCCAGCCGGCCTCGACCGCCCGGCGCGCCGTCGCCGCGCCGATCCCGCTCGACGCCCCGGTGATCAACAACACTCTCGACATCCTCGTCTCCCTCGACGCCGGCTCCCGGCTACAACGGTGCGGCCGGGGCCGCGTTCCGGCCGGCCGCCACGAGGGACGTCGTCGTGCTCGAAGCCTCGTGGATCCCGGTCACGGTGGGCGCGGCCTTCGCCCGGACGCTCGAAAACGCGCCGCAGCGCGGCCTCACCACCGGGATCGGCGTCGTCGCCGGCACCCGCGTCCGCTTTCTCTTCGGCCCGCCCTTCGCGCTCGTCTCCCTCGCCGCCGCCACGACGCTCGCGGGCCGGATCCCGCCGCTCCCCGACGCCGCCGCCGCGGCGTGGATCGCGCCCGGCGCGGTCATGCAGATGACCGCCACCGCGCTGATGCTCGCCGCCATGCGCCTGCGCTCGTTCGTCGTCGCCATCGCCGGGGTGGCGATCACGACCTGGCCGCGCACCGGCCTCGTCCTCGACCTCGGGTGATCCGCCTCATGCGTAACCGGGGACACGGAGCGGCTGGCCGAAGGCCGTTCAACCCACTGTTTTCGCTGAAGAAACTCCCGATTTGGGTCCGTTCGGCAATACCCGAAACGACACCTGTGAGCGGGCGCCATCGCGCGGAAGTTTTATAGCACGATGCCGGCCCCGCGTCATGGGGCCGACCGCCCGCGGCCGAGCCGCGAGGATCCCCGCGGGCGGCGGCGCGCTATTCGAGGATGACCAGCACGGCGTCGGCCGCGACCGTGTCGCCGGTCGCCACGCCGACGCTCTCGACCACGCCGTCGCGCTCGGCGCGGACGATGTTCTCCATCTTCATGGCCTCGAGGATGAGGAGCGGCTGGCCGAGCTTGACCTCTTCGCCGACGTCGACCGAGACGTCGCGGATCAGCCCCGGCATCGGGGCGGTCACCGTCCGCGAGAAGTCCGCCTTCGGCTTGGGCGGCATCCGGCTCGCCAGCTCCTGGGCGAGATGGGTGCGCACCAGCGTCGGCGCCTGATAGCCGGCGTGGCGCAGATGGTAGCCCTCGGCCACCGGGTCGGCCTGGAAGGTGTAGAACTCACCGTCGATGATGGCGTCGAAGCAGATCTGGCTGGGCTTCCAGTCGAGCCGGACGCGGTGCGTCCGCCCGGCGCCGCGCACCGCCCAGGTGAACTCGTGGTCGTGCTCGAGCTCGACCTCGATGGCCTCGCCGCCGACCCAGATCATCCAGCTCTTGGCCCGAAACGCCCGGTAGTGCTTGACCTGCCCCTCCACCTTCTGGGCGCGGTCGCTCTCGTAGGAGCGCATGCAGGCCGCGACCATCGCGAAGCGCAACGCCAGATCGCCCTGCACCGGCTGGGGCTCGAAGCGCTCGCCGTAATGCTCGGCGATGAAGTTCGTCGACATGTCACCCGCTTGAAACTGCGGGTGGGCGATCAGCGAGGTCAGGAAGTCGACGTTGTTGCCGAGACCGCGGATGACCAAGTCGTCGAGCGCTTGGCTCATCCGCCTGACCGCGTCGGCCCGGGTCGCGCCGTGGGTACAGACCTTGGCGACCATCGGATCGTAGAAGAGCGTGACCTCGTCGCCCTCGACCACGCCCTCGTCGACGCGGACCTGCTCGCGATGCGGGTATTGCAGTTTCACGAGCCGGCCGGTCGCCGGCAGGAAGCCGCGGACGGGGTCCTCGGCGTAGACGCGCACCTCCATCGCCCAGCCGTCCAGCTTGACGTCGTCCTGGCGGAAGGTGAGGCGTTCGCCGGCGGCGACCCTGATCATCTCCTCGACCAGATCGAGCCCGGTGATGAGCTCGGTCACCGGATGCTCGACCTGCAACCGCGTGTTCATCTCCAAGAAGAAGAAGTTGCGGTTGGGGTCCACGATGAACTCGACCGTGCCGGCGGAGAAGTAGCCCACCGCCTGCGCCAGCGCCACCGCCTGCTCACCCATCTGCTTGCGGGTCTCGGGATCGAGGAACGGCGACGGGGCCTCCTCGATCACCTTTTGGTGGCGGCGCTGGATGGAGCACTCGCGCTCCCAAAGGTAGACGTAGTTGCCGTGCTGGTCGCCGAGGACCTGGATCTCGATGTGGCGCGGCTTCTGGACGAAGCGCTCCAAAAACACCCGGTCGTCGCCGAAGGAGGAGAGCGCCTCCGATTGGGCGCGCGCGAGGCCGTCGTCGAGCTCGCCGCGATCGTGGGCGATGCGCATGCCCTTGCCGCCGCCGCCGGCCGAGGCCTTGATCATCACCGGATAGCCGATCTCGTCGGCGAGGCGGCGGGCCTCGTCGGGGTCGCGCACCGCGTCCGGATGGCCGGGGACGATGCTGACCCCCGCCTTGTCGGCGAGGCGCTTCGAGGTGAGCTTGTCGCCCATGGCGTCGATGGCGTTGCCGGGCGGGCCGATGAAGGTGATGCCGGCGGCGTCCAGCGCGTCGCGGAAGGGCTTGCGCTCGGAGAGAAAGCCGTAGCCGGGGTGCACCGCCTGCGCCCCGGTCGCTTTGCAGGCCTCGACGATCTTGTCGATGACCAGATAGCTCTCACTCGCCGGCGCCGGGCCGAGATAGACCTTCTCGTCCGCCTCGCGCACGAACAGCGCGTCGGCGTCCGCCTCGGAAAAGACGGCGACCGTCTCGATCCCGAGCTTCTTGCAGGTCCGGATGATGCGGCAAGCGATTTCACCGCGGTTGGCGATCAGGATTTTATCGAACATTTGTGGCCTCGAACGCCTAGAGCGGCAGATTGTCGTGCTTCTTCCAGGGCTCCGCGACGCGCTTGTTTTCCAGCCAGCGCAGGGAGCGGCAGAGTCGCTTGCGGGTGCCGTGGGGCAGGATCACGTCGTCGATGAAGCCGCGGCCCGCGCCGACGAAGGGGTTGGCGAAGCGCTGCCGGTACTCCTCGGTGCGCTGCGCGATCTTCTCCTCGTCGCCGAGATCGCCGCGGAAGATGATCTCGACCGCCCCCTTCGGCCCCATCACCGCGATCTCGGCGGTGGGCCAGGCGTAGCTGACGTCGCCGCGCAGATGCTTCGACGCCATGACGACGTAGGCACCGCCGTAGGCCTTGCGGGTGATCACCGTCACCTTCGGCACCGTCGCCTGGCTGTAGGCGAACAGCAGCTTGGCGCCGTGCTGGATGATGCCGCCGTATTCCTGCGTCGTGCCCGGCAAAAAGCCCGGCACGTCGACGAAGGTCACGATCGGGATGTTGAAGGCGTCGCAGAAGCGCACGAACCGGGCCGCCTTGCGCGAGCTGTCGATGTCGAGCACGCCCGCCAGCACCAGCGGCTGGTTGGCGATGATGCCCACCGTCGAGCCTTCGAACCGGCCGAAGCCGGTGATGATGTTCCGGGCGTAGTCGGGCTGAAGCTCGAAGAACTCGGCCTCGTCGACGACCTTAAAGATCAGCTCCTTCATGTCGTAGGGTTTGTTGGGGTTGGGCGGCACCAGCGAGTCGAGCGAGTAGTCGTAGCGCTCGGGGTCGTCGTCGGTGGGGCGCGTCGGCGGCTCTCGACGGTTGTTCAACGGCAGGAAGTCGAAGAAGCGCCTGAGCTCGTGCAGCGCCTGGACGTCGTTGTCGAAGGCGAGATCGGCCACGCCCGACGTCGTCGTGTGGGTGTGCGCGCCGCCGAGCTGCTCCTGGGTGACCTCCTCGTTGGTGACCGTCTTCACCACGTCGGGGCCGGTCACGAACATGTAGGAGCTGTCGCGCACCATGAAGATGAAGTCGGTCATCGCCGGCGAGTACACCGCACCGCCGGCGCAGGGCCCCATGATGACGCTGATCTGCGGCACCACCCCGGAGCTGGTGACGTTGCGCACGAACACGTCGGCGTAGCCGGCGAGGCTGTCGACGCCCTCCTGGATGCGGGCACCGCCCGAATCGTTGATGCCGATGACCGGCGCGCCGACGTCGACGGCGCGATCCATGATCTTGCAGATCTTGTCGGCGTGGGTCTCCGACAGCGAGCCGCCGAAGACCGTGAAGTCCTGCGAGAACACGAAGACGAGGCGGCCGTTGATGGTGCCCTGACCGGTCACCACGCCGTCGCCGGGCACCTTGGTATCGGCCATGCCGAAATCGGTGCAGCGGTGCTCGACGAACATGTCGGTCTCTTCGAAGGAGCCGGGGTCGAGCAGCAGTTCGATTCGTTCGCGCGCGGTCAGCTTACCGCGCTGATGCTGGGCCTGAATGCGCTTTTCGCCACCGCCGGCCCGCGCGCCTTCGCGGCGCCGTTCAAGTTCGTCGATAATCGCTTGCACCGTTGACCTCCTCCGCAGCGGCGTAGGGGTAGCATGCTGCGCTGCAGCGGCAAAGCGCCACTAGGTCTACCGTCGCTCAATCGCCATCGAGGGCGTGCAGGAAGCGTTCCGCGGCGTCGATGTCGGCCAGCAGCCCGCGCTCGCGGGCGGCGGCGTCGGCCTCCTCGCCCCACCGCGCGCGCTCGAAGCGCTCGTCGACCAGCGCCGCGTCGGCCGCGGCGGCGGCGGTGAGCGCGCGGGCTCGAACCATCAGCGCGAGCACGACCGAGCCGGTCGCGGTGGTGAGCGCGTGCAGACCCACCAGCGGCCAGTCCGTGAGCCCCGCCACCAGCATCGCCACCCGACGCACGACGTCGTCCGCCGGGGTGACCGGCGCCATGCCGGTCGTCACCTCGAGCCGGAGGCCATGGCTGGCGTCGAGCCAGTCCAAGGGCGGGTCCCAGTGCCGCGCCTGGGCCGCGGCGAGCTCGCCCGGATGGGCCGCGCGGTAGCACAGGAGGTCGGTGCCGACATACTCGACGACCTGCTCGATCGCCCCGCTGCGGCGCTCGGGCATCAGATCCACCGCGGTGGTGGCGAGCCGGTTCACCGGCATGCTGTCGGGCGCGACCGTCTCCGCCTGCGCCGCCCATTCGGCCGCGACGATCTCGGCGAGCGCCGCCGTCGGCAGGATGAGCGGACGCCGGCGCGGCGTCTGCACCGGCCGGCCGTCGAGCCGAACCGTGTGGCCCCACTCGGCGGGGGCGGTGTCGCTGGCCCGGTAGAACCGCTTCACGGCAGGAGCAGCCCCTCGAGCGCGCCGGCGTCCTCCGCCACCGCGCGGGCGCCGGCGGCGACCAGCCGGTCCGGTGGATGGTGGCCCCAGCCGACCCCGATGGCGGTGACACCCGCGAGCGTCGCCATCTCCATGTCGAAGACGGTGTCGCCGATCATGCAGGCCCGCTCGGGCGCGCCGCCGGCCTCGGCGACGGCGCGCCGCAGCATTTCGGGATGGGGCTTCGACGGGTTGCCGTCGGCGCTCTGGATGCTGACGAAGCGCTGCGCCAGGCCGTGCACGGCGAGGACGTGGTCGACGCCGCGGCGCGACTTGCCGGTGGCGATGGCGAGCCGGCGACCGTCGCCGTCGAGCCTCTCCAACAGCGCCGCCATGCCGGCAAAGAGCGGCTCGTCGTAGCGGGCGTCGGCGCGCAAGCCGCCGAAGGCGGTGCGGTAGCGCCCGACCACCGCCCGCCGGGTCTCGACGGCCAGCTGCGGGGCGAGCCCGCGCACCGCCTCTTCGAGCGAGAGCCCGATCACTTGGCGCACCGCCGCCGCTTGCGGCGCCGGCAGGCCCGAGGCGTCGAACGCGCCGGCCATCGCGGCGACGATCATCGCGCCGCTGTCCACCAGCGTGCCGTCGCAATCGAAGACGATCACCTCGAAGCTCAAGGCGCGAAGTCCTCGAGGCCGTGCTCGCGGCCCGCCTCGACGGCGAAGCCGAGCCAGTCGAAGCCGGCCGTCAGTTGCGGCGACAGCGGCGCTTCGAGCGTCAGCGGCCGGCCGGAGGGATGGGTCGAGGCGGCGGCGCGCGCGAGCAGCATCAACCCCGCCGGCTGGCCGGTCAGCGTGCCGCGCGCGTCGGGGTAGCGCGCATCTCCCAAAATCGGGTGGCCGATGGCGGCGCAGTGCGCCCGCAGCTGGTGGGTGCGGCCGGTGACCGGCCTGAGCGCCAGCCAGGTCGCGACCCGACCGGCGCGCGCGACGACCCGGAACAGCGTCTTCGCCGCCTTGCCGTCGTCGTCGCCGACCACGCGCTCGCGCCCCGGCCCGCCGCTCTTGGCGAGCGCCAGATCGATCATGCCCCGGGGCTCTCGCACCCGCCCCCGCACCAGCGCCCAGTAGAGCTTGACGACCCGGCCGCGGCGGAACTGCTCGGTGAGATGGGCGCTCGCACCGGCGCCGCGGCCCAGCAGCAACAGGCCCGCCGTGTCGCGGTCGAGGCGGTGGACCAGCCGGCAGCGCTCGTCGCCCCGGTCGAGCGCCGGCAACAGGCGGTCGAGGTGGCGTGGCGTCTTCGGCCCACCCTGCACCGCCAGCCCGGCCGGCTTGTTCAGCGCCACCACCGCGCCGTCGTCGTGGACGACGAGCGAGCGCACGTAGCGGACATCGGCGTCGGACAGGCGCTCGGCGCGGCGCGGCGGCGCCCGCTCGTCGGTGGGCAGCGGCGGCACACGGACGGTCTGGCCCGGCGTCACCCGGGTCGAGGCCTCGACCCTTCGGCCGTCGACGCGGAGCTGACCGGTGCGCGCCAGCTTCTGCAGCCGACCCTGGGTCAGCTGCGGGTAGTGCCGCTTGAGGAAGCGGTCGAGACGCACGTCGCCGTCCTGCGGGCGCACCGCGAGATGGGTGACGCCGCTCACTCGTGGTCCTCCACACCCTGGCGCAGCGACTCCCACTCGGCCAGACGGCGGGCGATCGGGGCCTCGCCGCCGCGCTCCACGGGCCGATAGAAGCGCCGCCGCTCGAGCCCGACGGGGAAATGGTCCTGGCCGGCGAAGCCGCCGGGCGCGTCGTGGTCGTAGGCGTAGCCCGCGGCGTGGCCGAGTTCACGCATGAGCCTGGTGGGCGCGTTGACGCTGACCGGCTTGGGCGGCAGCGAGCCGGCCTCGCGGGCGGCGGCGCGGGCCTCCTCGTAGGCGGTATGGACGGCGTTGGACTTGGGCGCCGCCGCCAGATGCACCGTCGCCTGGGCCAGCGCGAGCTCGCCCTCGGGGCTGCCCAGCCGCTCGTAGGCCTGCGCCGCCGCGAGCGTCGCCGGCAACGCGTCCGGATCGGCGAGGCCGATGTCCTCGCTCGCCATCCGCACCAGCCGCCGCGCCAGGTAGCGCGGATCCTCGCCGGCCTCGAGCATGCGGCAGAGCCAGTAGAGCGCGGCGTCGGGATCGGAGCCGCGTACCGCCTTGTGCAGCGCGCTGATCAGGTTGAAGTGCTGGTCCTGGTCGCGGTCGTAGCGCGGCCGGCGCCGCTGCAGCCGAGCGAGAAGGCCGCGCTCGTCGAGCGGCGCCTCCGGCTCGCGCTCCAGGAGCGCTTCGATCAGCGTCGCCAGATAGCGGCCGTCGCCGTCGGCGAGCGCGGTGAGCGCGGTTCGCGCCTCGGCGGTGAGCGGCATGGCGCGGCCCAAAAGGTCCGCGGCGCGGTCGACGAGCACGCCCAGCGCGGCCGGATCGAGGGCTTCGAGCACCACCACCTCGAGCCGCGAGAGCAGCGCGCTGGTGAGCGCGAAGGACGGGTTCTCGGTGGTGGCGCCGACGAGGGTGATCGTGCCGTCCTCGACCCGCGCCAGGAGGCCGTCCTGCTGCGCCTTGTTGAAGCGGTGGATCTCGTCGATGAAGAGGACGGGCTGCTCGCCGGCGTGGCGCAGCTTGTCCGCCGCCTCGAAGGTCCTCCTCAGATCGGCGACGCCCGCGGTCACCGCCGAGAGGAAGAGCAGATGGCCACCGGTCTCGCGCACCAACAGCCGCGCGATGGTGGTCTTGCCGCAACCGGCCGGGCCCCAGAGCACGAGCGACCGCAACCGCCCCGCGCGCACCATCGCCCCCAGCGCCCCCTCTGGCGCGAGTGCGGCGTCCTGGCCGACGACGTCGGCAGATCGGAAGAGCACACGTCTGAACTCCAGTCACGTGAAACGATCT
>CAZCVH010000009.1:0-24864 GCA_964502115.1 uncultured Geminicoccaceae bacterium | reverse complement strand
CTTTGACTGCCACCGCGTTCCTCCTGCTGCTTGGCCCCCGCGGGGGGCGTTGGTTCGTACCGCGCGTCACGTGGCCAACGCGCGTCCCCGTTCCACTACCCGCTCTGCCGTCACTCCGAAATGCGCGAACAGTACCGGGCCGGGTGCCGAGGCCCCGAAACCGGTCATGCCGACGACGTGGTCCTCGCTCGCGACGTACCGTGTCCAACCAAAGGGCGTCGCCGCCTCGACCGCCAGCCGCGGCGCCGCGCCCAGGACCTCCGCCCGGTAGGCGGCACTCTGTTGCTCGAACAGCTCCCAGCACGGCATCGACACCACCGCGGTCGGGATCCCGAGGGCGTCCAGCCGGGCCCGGGCCTCGAGCGCGACGGCCACCTCCGAGCCCGTCGCCAGCAGCGTCAGCGCCCGCGGCCGCTCGGCCTCGGCGAGCACGTAGGCGCCGCGCGCGGCGCGGTTGGCGGTGGCCTCGTCACGCACCGTCGGCACGCCCTGGCGCGTCAGCACCAGCACCGACGGCCCGTCGCGGCGCTCCAGCGCCAGCTCCCAGCACTCGGCGGTCTCGACCGCGTCGGCGGGACGGAACACCCAGAGGTTCGGGATCGCGCGCAGGCTCGCCACCTGCTCGATCGGCTGGTGGGTCGGGCCGTCCTCGCCGACGCCGATGGAGTCGTGGGTCATGACGTGCACGACCCGAAGCCGCATGAGCGCGGCGAGGCGGATCGCCGGCCGGCTGTAGTCGCTGAAGACGAGGAAGGTGCCGCCGTAGGGCACGACACCGCCGTGCAGCGCAAGGCCGTTCATCGCCGCCGCCATGGCGTGTTCGCGCACCCCGTAATGGAGGTAGCGCCCGCCGCCGTGCGCGCCGACGACCGCCAGCCCCCTGATCTTGGTGTTGTTGGAGCCGCTGAGATCGGCCGAACCGCCGACCAGCTCGGGGACTGTCTCGACCAGCGGTTCGAGTGCCCACTGGCTCGCCACCCGGGTGGCGATCTTGGGCCGTTCCGCCAACACCTTCGCCTTCATCGCCGCCAGGCCGACGCCCCAGCCGTCGGCGAAGTCGCCGGCCAGCGCGCGCTCGAAAGCGGCGCGCTCGGGCGCGGCCGCGAGACGGGTCTGCCAGGCCTCGCGCTCGTGTCGGCCGCGCTGCCCGGCGGCGCGCCACACCTCGAGCACGTCGGCGGGTACCTCGAACGGTGCATAGGGCCAGTCCAGCGCCGCCCGCGCGCCGCCGATCTCCTCCTCGCCGAGGGGCGCGCCGTGGGTGGCGGCGGTGCCGGCCTTGCTCGGCGCGCCGTAGCCGATGCGGGTGCGGCACGCCAAGAGCACCGGCCGGTCGGCCGCACGCGCTTGCGCGAACGCCGTCCTGAGCGCGTCCGGATCGTGACCGTCGACGGCGGCGACCTGCCAGCCGTAGGCCGCGAAGCGGCCGTGCACGTCGTCGGAGGTGGCGAGCGCGGTGTCGCCGTCGATCGAAATGCGGTTGTCGTCGAAGACGACGATCAGCTTGTCGAGTTTGAGATGACCCGCCAGCGACGCCGCTTCGTGGCTCATGCCCTCCATCAGATCGCCGTCGCCGGCGATCACCCAGGTGCGGTGATCGACCAGCTCGGGGCCGAAGCGCTCGGCCAGGATGCGCTCGGCGAGCGCCATGCCGACCGCGTTGGCGAGGCCCTGGCCGAGCGGACCGGTGGTGGTCTCCACGCCCGGCGTGCGGCCGTATTCGGGATGGCCCGGCGTGCGCGAGCCGAGCTGGCGGAAGTTCTCCAGCTCCTCGCGCGTCACGCCGGGATAGCCCAAGAGGTAGAGCGCGCCGTAGAGCAGCATCGAGCCGTGTCCGGCCGACAAGACCAGCCGGTCGCGGTCGGGCCAGTCCGGGGCGGCGGCGTCGAAGCGCAGGAACTCGCGAAAAAGCACGGTCGCGGCGTCGGCCATGCCCATGGGCATGCCGGGATGCCCGGACTTCGCCCGTTGCACCGCGTCGGCGGCCAGAAAGCGGAGCGCATTGGCGAGCCGGTCGTGGACCACCGGGGCGGCGACCGTGGCGGTGTCGGACATCATCGACGACCATTCTGTTCGTGACGTGGAGCGGGCGATGCGTGGGGCCGGGAACCGCGCGGGCGCGCCCGCGAGGCGGTTCGGTTGACGCCTCCGAGCCCTTGTGTCAACTCTCCGCGCAAGTGGGGCACGACGTATTCATGGAAGACCGACAGCCGCGATTGCGCGCCGCCGAGCGCCGGCTCGACGACGCCCTAGCCCGCCTGGAGACCGCTTTGGCGGCCGATCGCGGACGCCCCCGCCCGGACGACGGCGACCCGGAGGGAGACGACGGCGCCGCCCCGATCCTCGAGAGCGCCGCGCTCGGCGAGGCCTTGTTCGAGGTCCGCCGCCAAAATGACGAGTTGAAGGCGCTCTCGCGTGACGCCGCCGACCGGCTCGACCACGCCATCTCCCAGATCGACCTTCTGCTGGAGGATTGAGCCGCCCATGGCCACCGTCGACGTCCGCATCCAGGGTCGCACCCATACGCTGCAATGCGACGACGGTCAGGAGCACCGCCTGCGGCAGGTGGCGCAGTACCTCGACCGCCGTCTCCTGGAGGCGGCCAAGGCGAGCGGCGGCAGCAACGACGCCCGGGTGCTGGTCGCCACCAGTTTGCTGATCTGCGACGAGCTCGCCGACGCCCGCGGCGAGATCGAAGGCTTGCGCAAACGGATCGACGAGGTGGAGGCTCAGGCGTCGACCGCGCTCGAACGCGTCGCCGGGCGCATCGAGGACCTTGCGGGACGGCTCGAAACGACCTAAATCGAAAATCTGACGGTGGCTGCGTGGTGCGTCAGGTCGCTGATCATGCTCCTGGGCCTAAGTCGTTCCAACGGGAGCTGTCCCTGTCGCGGTCGTGGCCGCGACACTACGGCGCCCACCTGCACTGCAGGTCCCAGGGACGAACGTTGACCAACGGCCAAGGTGGCTACCGTCGCGCCTTCCTCTTCCGACGATCCCGACCTCGCCCGCTTGAAACGCGAGCTGCGTCATCGCGCCAAGGCGGTACGCGCGGCCGTGCCGGCGGCGGTGCGCGAAGCCGCCAGCGCGCGGCTGCGGATCCATCTCATGGCCTGGTTGCGCGCTCATCGTGGCGCCGCGTTGGCCGGGTTCTGGCCGCTCGGCGGCGAGGTCGACCTCAAGCCGCTGTTGGAGACTTGGCACGACAGCGGTGGCGCCACGCTGCTGCCGCGCATGAGGGGTGAGGGGCGGCCGCTGGAGTTCCGCCGCTGGACGCCCGCAACGCCGATGGAGGCCGCCGCCTTCAACGTCGAGGAGCCGCCGGCCGACGCCCCCCGACTGCGGCCCGACGTCGTCCTGGTGCCGCTGTTGGCGGTCGACGGTGGCGGCTACCGACTGGGCTACGGTGGCGGCTACTACGACCGCACCTTGGCCGCCCTCGATCAGGTTCACGCCGTCGGCGTGGCCCTGGACGCGCAGCGGGTGGACGCGGTGCCCCGCGGCGTGCACGACCGTCCGCTCAGTCACCTGGTCACGGAGAGCGGTGTGACGAGCTTCCAGCGCGGGTCGGGCCGATGAGGATCCTGCATCTGGGCGACGTCGTCGGTCGCGCCGGCCGCCAGCTCCTGGTCGAGCGGCTGGGCGGCCTGCGGCGCGAGCTCGCCGCCGACGTCGTCGTCGTCAACGGCGAGAACGCCGCCGGCGGTTTCGGGATCACCGCCAAGCTCTGCCGCGAGCTCTACGACGCCGGTACCGACGTGATCACCACCGGCAACCACGTCTGGGACCAGCGCGAGCTGATCGGCTACATCGACGGCGACCCGCGGCTGATCCGCCCCGCCAACCTCGCTTCTGGCACCCCCGGACGCGGCTTCACCGCGGTGGAGACCGCCCGTGGCGGGCGCGTGCTGGTCGTCCAGGTGCTCGGCCGCATCCACATGAAGCCCTGCGACAGCCCCTTCCGCGTGGTCGACGACGTGCTCCAGCGCTACCCCCTCAACGCCCGGCTGGCCGTGATCGTCGACGTCCATGCCGAGATCACCGCCGAGAAGCAGGCCCTCGGCCATCACCTCGACGGTCGGGCGACCCTGGTGGCGGGCACCCACACCCATTGTCCCACCGCGGACGAGCGCGTCCTGCCGGGCGGTACCGCCTACGTCACCGATCTCGGCATGTGCGGCGGCTACGACAGCGTCATCGGCATGGACAAGGCGGGCGCGGTCGAGCGTTTCACGAGCGACCTGCCGGGCCCGCGCCTGGAGCCGGCGCCGGGGGCCGCCGAGCTCTGGGGCGTGCTGGTCGAGACCGTGCCGGAGAGTGGCCTCGCCCGCAGCATCGAGCGGGTGCGGGTGGCGGCGTGAACGGTACGGCGCGGCGGCGGTGGAGCGTGGTGGCGATGCTCGGATGGCTGGTCGGCTGCAGCGCGGGTGAGGCCGACCTCGTCGACCTCGCCACCCTCGAACGCCCGGCCAGCCCGAACAGTTATCTGGTCTGTCCGGCCGACCACACCACCGCCGAGGTCGACCGCGAGCCGCCGGTCTACGCGCTCGCCCCGGCCGAGCTCGAGCGGGTGTGGCTGGCGGCGCTCGCCGACGAGCCACGGCTCACCCGGCGCGCCACCGAGCCCGCGCGGCGGCGCCATCTGTTCGTCCAGCGCACGCCCGTCCTGCGCTTTCCCGACGTGATCCAGCTCGACGTGCTCGAGGTGCCGCCGGACCGCTCGACGGTCTGCCTCTACAGCCGCTCGGTCTACGGCTACTCCGATCTGGACAAGAACCGCGCGCGCCTCGAGGACTGGCTCGCCCGGATCGGTCCTTGAGGCCGGCGCGCGCCTCAGCCGGCGTCGTCCGCCGCCGCCGGTGCGGGGCAGTAGACGTCGTGCACCACCGCCAGGATGCGCGCCGCCTCCTCCGAGGCGAGGCGGTAGAAGATCTGCTGGCCCGAGCGGCGGGTGGCGACGAGGCCGTCGGCCCGTAGCCGCGCCAGGTGCTGCGACAGCGCCGACTGGCTGAGCCCGAGCTTGCCCTCGAGGGCGCCGACGTGCTGCTCGCTCTCGGCGAGATGGCAGAGGATCATCAGCCGCGCGTCGTGGCCCATCAAGCGCAACAGGCGGGCGGCCCGACCGGCCGCACCGGCCAGCTCGGCGGCGGAGACGCCGTCGAGCGTGCCCGGCGCCAGCGGTTCAACCAAAGGCCGGACCCTGCTTGACTCCGAGGCGCTTGAGGATGAGCGCGAGCGGGCAGAAGCCGGTGAAGGCGGACTGCAGCAGATTGGCGCCGACGAAGGCCGTCAGCGCGAACCACCACGGGCTCGCCCACAGGCCGAGGCCGACGCTCACCAGCACCACCGAGCCGGCGAAGGCCAGCACCACCCGATCGATCGTCATCGCATGCGCTCCGTGCTTGTCATATGCGTACTTGCTACTTTAGAAAAATGACATATTCAGTCAAGGCCGACGCCCACCGTCCCCGCCGGAGCCTCGTCATGCGTTTTCCCGCTCACCGCCTCGTGCCGGCGCTGGTCGTCGCGCTTTTTCTGGTTGCGCCGGCTTGGGCGGACCCCCAGGGCCTGGAGATCGAGGTCACCACGGTGCGGGACTACCGGCCGATCTTCGGCACGGTGGAGAGCGTCAAGCAGCCGACCGCGCGCACCCGCATCGCCGGCACTTTGGAGGAGCTCGCCGTGATCGAGGGCGACGACGTCGCGATGGGCGAGGAGATCGCGCTCGTGATCGACCCCAAGCTCGACGAGGAGCGCGCCGCGGTCGAGGCCAGCATCCGCGCGCTGGAGGCCCAGCGCGAGCTGGCCGAGATCGAGCTGGAGCGGGTCCGCGAGCTGCGCCGCAACAACACGGTGTCGGTCCAGCGCCTCGACGAGGCCCGCACCAACCTCGACGTCGCCGCCCAGAACCTCGCGGCCAAGCGGGCCGAGCTCGCCGTGATCGACGAACGCGAGGCCGAGGGCCGGGTGCTGGCGCCGGCGGCGGGTCGCGTCCTGCAGGTGCCGATGACGCGGGGCATGAACGTCCAGCCGGGCGAGACCGTCGCCACCGTCGCGACCTCCGACTACGTGCTGCGCGCGCGCCTGCCCGAGCGCCACGCCCGCTTCCTCGCCGAGGGCGACACCGTGCGCATCGCCGCCCGCGGCCTCTTGACCAGCGAGATCGTGGGCGAGGGCACCATCACCCAGCTCTACCCGGAGCTGGAGGCGGGCCGTGTCGTCGCCGACATCCGGGCTTCGGGGCTGGGCGACTACTTCGTGGGCGAACGCGTGCGGCTCGAGGTCGCCACCGGCGAGCGCCGCGCCGTCGTCGTCCCGCCCGCCTATCTCGACCGCCGCTACGGCGTCACCTTCGCGCGGCTCGAGGGCGGCGAGGAGGTCGTCGTCCAGCCCGGCAGCGAGGTCGACGGCGGGGTGGAGATCCTGGCCGGGCTCCGCGCCGGCGACAGCCTCGTCGCCTACGGGGACTGAGCCATGGCCCGCCGCGACGACATCCCCCTCGGCATCGCCGGGCACATCACCCGTGCCTTCGTCACCTCGCCCCTGGTGCCGCTGTTGCTGCTGGCGGCGATCGGCATGGGCGCGCTTGCGCTCGCCGTCCTGCCGCGCGAGGAGGAGCCGCAGATCTCGGTGCCGATGGTCGACGTCCACGTCCAGGCCGACGGCCTCGACGCGCCGGACGCCGTCGAGCTCGTGACCAAGCCGCTCGAGCGCATCCTGCGCGGCATCCCCGAGGTCGAGCACGTCTACACCCAGACCGCCGACGACCGGGTCATCGCCACCGCGCGCTTCTTCGTCGGCACCGACGAGGACGACGCGATCTTGCGCGTCCACGAGGAGATCCGCGCCAACTACGACCGGCTGCCGGTGGGCATCCCGGAGCCGTTGATCGTCGGCCGCGGCATCAACGACGTCGCCATCCTGGCGCTCACGCTCTCGCCCGAACCCGACCTGGGTTCGAACGCGCTCGCGCGCTGGAACGCCGCCAGCCTCGGCGACATCGCCGACGAGCTGCTCTCGGAGCTCACCAAGACCGACGAGGTCGGGCTCACCTATCTGGTCGGCGCCACCCAGGACGAGATCCGCGTCCAGCCCGACCCGGCCGCACTCTCGCTCTACGGCGTCACGCTGGAGCAGCTGGTCGAGAAGGTCGAGAACGCCAACCGCCGCGAGCTTTTGGGGCTGGTGCGCGACGATCGCCGCGCGCGCGACCTGTTGAGCGGGCAGACCCTCGTCGGCCAGCCCGACATCGGCCTTCTGTTGATCACCACCCGCGACGGCCGGCCGGTCTACGTCAAGGATGTGGCCGACGTCGTCGTCACGCCGCGCGATCAGGACCGCCGCGCCTGGCAGCTCGTGCCCCAACGCGACGACCTGCGCCCGCTCCCCGCCGTCACCATCGCCATCGCCAAGCGCGAGGGCGCCAACGCCGTCGTCGTCGCCGACCAGCTCCTGGAGCGGCTCGACCACGTCCAGGGCCGGCTGGTACCGGACGACCTGCAGATCGACGTCGTACGCAACTACGGTGAGACCGCGCAGCACAAGTCGGACGAGCTCTTCAAGCACCTGATCGGCGCCACTCTCACCATCGTCGTCCTCATCGTCCTCTTCATCGGCTGGAAGGAGGGCGTCGTCACGCTGATCATCATCCCGACGACGATCCTTTTGACCTTCTTCGCGTCGTGGCTGATGGGCTTCACCATCAACCGGGTGAGCCTGTTCGCGCTGATCTTCTCGATCGGCATCCTGGTCGACGACGCCATCGTCGTCGTCGAGAACATCGCCCGGCACTGGCGCATGGACCCCGCGGGCGACCGCATCAAGGTGGCGATCCGCGGCGTCGCCGAGGTCGGCAACCCGACCATCATCGCTACCTTCACGATCATCACAGCACTTCTGCCGATGCTGTTCGTCTCGGGACTGATGGGGCCGTACATGAGCCCGATCCCGGCGAACGCCTCGGCGGCGATGATCTTCAGCTTCTTCGTCGCGGTGATCTTCGCGCCGTGGATCCTCGTCAAGCTCGACCGCGTTCGGCGCACGCGCGGCGACCAGGTCGACCCCGAGGCGGGCGAGGGCGGCCGCATGGGCCGGATCTACCGTGCGATCGCCGCCCCGATCCTGTGGCGGCGCTGGACCGCCTTCGGCTTTCTTCTGGCCGTGGGCGTGCTCACCGTCGCGGCGGCCAGCCTGTTCGCGACCCAGGCGGTGACGGTCAAGCTGCTTCCCTTCGACGACAAGTCGGAGGTGCAAGTGGTCGTCGACCTGCCCGAGGGCAGCACGCTCGAGGACACCGAGCGCGCGCTCATGGCGCTGGGCGACGCGCTCGCGGGCCTGCCTGAGCTGGAGAACATCCAGGCCTATGCGGGCACGGCAGCACCCTTCAACTTCAACGGCCTGGTGCGGCACTACTTCGTCCGCTCGAACCCGGAGCAGGGCGATCTGCAGGTGAACCTGGTCGCCAAGGAGGAGCGCGCGCGCCAGAGCCACCCGATCGCCCTCGACATCCGCGAGCGGCTGCGCGACGTGCCGCTGCCCGAGGGCACGGCGGTCAAGGTGGTCGAGGTGCCGCCCGGCCCGCCGGTGCTGGCGACGATGTTGGCGGAGATCTACGGCCCCGACGCCGAGACGCGCCGGGCGGTGGCCGCGGAGGTCGAAGGCCTCTTCCGCGACATCGGCTTCATCGTCGACGTCGACGACAGCTACGGCGTGCCGAGCGAGCGGCTGAAGCTGACGATCGACCAGGCCAACCTCGACTATCACGGCGTCGAGCAGCAGGCCGTCTACGACACCCTCGACGCCCTCTTCGGCGGTGTGACGGTCGGCTACTCGCAGCGCGGCGGCGGTACCAACCCGATCCCGATCGCCATCCGTCTCGACGAGAGCCAGCGCCAGGTGACCGAAACGATCCTGGCGGTGCCCGTTCCGGCGCGCGGGCCCGCGGGCGTCCAGACCGACAACGTCGAGCTCGGCGACGTCCTCGATGTCGAGATCGTCGAGGCGAGCTATCCGATCTTCCGCCGCAACGCCGTCCCGCTCGAGATGATCACCGCCGAGCTCGCCGGCGATTTCGAGGCCCCCATCTACGGCATGCTGGCGGTGCAGGAGGCGATCGCCAACCACGCCTGGGGCGAGCTGCCCGAGCCCTCGATCAAGCTCCACGGCCAGCCCGTCGACGAGAGCGCGCCCGTGCTGCTTTGGGACGGCGAGTGGGAGGTCACCTACGTCACCTTCCGCGACATGGGCGCCGCCTTCGGCGCGGCGCTCGTCGGCATCTACCTTCTGATCGTCGGCCAGTTCCGCAGCTTCACCCTGCCGCTCGTCATCATGACGCCGATCCCGTTGACGCTGGTCGGCATCGTGCCGGGGCACTGGCTCTTGAACGCGCCTTTCACCGCGACTTCGATGATCGGCTTCATCAGCCTCGCCGGCATCATCGTGCGCAACTCGATCCTGCTCGTCGACTTCATCAAGAGCGAGCAGCGCGCGGGTCGGCCGTTGAAGGAGGCGCTCTTGGCCGCCGGCGGCGTCCGGTTCCGGCCGATCTTCCTCACCGCCATCACGGCGATGGTGGGGGCGGGCTTCATCCTTTTGGACCCGATCTTCCAGGGCCTCGCGATCTCGCTTCTCTTCGGGCTCGCCAGCTCGACGGTGCTGACGCTGTTGGTGATCCCGGCGATCTGGTGGTTCTTGAAGGGCGGTCGGAGCGAGGCGGCCGCCTGACCCCCGTCGCCCGGGCGGGCGGCCCGCCATCAAAGTCGAAGCACCGAGGCGGTTTTCGCGCGACCGTCGGCGCGGTTACAGAGATTCTGCGAACCGGTCGACGTCAACGTTCGACGGCAAAGGAGGGGGCACGTCATGTCATCGCAACGCGCCGTTTCGACCTCGCTCGGGGCCGCGCTGCTCGACGGTCCGAGCAGCCGCGCCTACCGGCTGACGGCGGCCTTCGGCCTCGCGCTCATCGGCAGCCTCTTCATCGCCGTGAGCGCGCGCCTGCAGGTGCCGTTCTTCCCGGTGCCGATGACGATGCAGACCTTCGCGATCACCCTGGTCGCCGCCGCCTACGGCGGGCGCCTGGCGGCCGCGACGATGCTGCTCTACCTCGCCGAGGGCGCGTTCGGTCTGCCGGTCTTCGCCAACACCCCCGAGCGCGGCATCGGTCTCGCCTATATGGTCGGTCCGACCGGCGGCTACCTCGTCGGCTACACCCTCGCCGCCGTCGCGATCGGCCATCTCGTCGACCGTGGCTGGGCTCGTCGTCTTTGGCGGCTCGGCGCGGTGATGGCGGTCGCGATGATCCCGGTCTATCTCCTGGGCGCGCTGTGGCTGGCGCAGTTCACCGGCTTCGCCGCCGCCTTCGCGGTGGGCGTCGCACCCTTCGTTCTGGGCGACGTGTTGAAGGTGGCGCTGAGCGTCGCCTGCGTCGGGGCCGGCCGGCGGGCGGTGGCGCGCCGTGGCTGAGGCCCCCGGCCCGGTCGTGGTCCGCCACGACCGGAGCGTGGAGGAAGTGCGCGCGCTCTACGGTCGCCCGCTTCTCGAGTTGATGGACGAGGCCATCGCCGTGCACCGCGCGCTCCACGATCCGCGCGACGTCCAGCGCGCCAGCCTCTTGAGCATCAAGACCGGCGGCTGCCCGGAGGATTGCGCCTACTGCCCGCAGTCGGCGCATCACGGCGAGGTCGATCTCACCAAGCAGGGCTTGATGCCGGTCGACGACGTGCTGGCGGCGGCGGCGAACGCCCGCGCCGCCGGTGCCAGCCGGTTCTGCATGGGGGCGGCTTGGCGCGAGGTCCACGACGGCCGGGCCTTCGAGCGCGTGCTGGCGATGATCGAGGGCGTGCACGCGCTCGGCATGGAGGCCTGCGTCACCCTCGGCATGCTCGAGCGGCGCCATGCCGAGCGCCTCGCCGCCGCCGGCCTCACCGCCTACAACCACAACATCGACACCAGCCCCGACTTCTACGCCAACATCATCACCACCCGCACCTTCGACGACCGCCTGCGCACGCTCCGCCATGTCCGCGATGCCGGCATCCAGATCTGTTCGGGCGGGATCATCGGCATGGGCGAGGACGACGACGACCGCGCCGACATGCTGCAGGTACTGGCCAGCCTCGATCCGCATCCCGAGAGCGTCCCGATCAACGCGCTGGTGGCGGTGCCGGGGACGCCGCTGGCGGACCGTCCGCCCGTCGGCGGGCTCGAATTCGCCCGCTGCGTCGCGGTCGCACGATGCCTGATGCCGCACGCGCGCGTGCGGCTCTCGGCCGGCCGGCGCGGGCTCTCCGCCGAGGCCCAGACGCTGTGCCTCTTGGCCGGGGCGAACTCGATCTTCTACGGCGAGCGGCTTTTGACCACGCCCAACCCCGGCGAGGACGAGGACGAGCACCTACTGGCCGAGCTCGGCGCGGCGGACGCCCGGGCGGGGGCGGTCGCGGCGGCCGCGGAGTAGCGGCGCCCAAAGGGGAGGGCGCACTCACACCTAGAGCGCGTCCCGTTCACGTGGACCCGAGCCACCCGCGCACCCCGCCCAACCACCCGGGGCATCATGCTGGTGGGTGGTCGGGCGGGGTGTGTGGGTGGATCCGCCTTAGTGGGATGCGCTCTAGAGCGCGGCAAGACCGAAGGGCACCGGCTCGAACGGCGGCAGCGTCACCTCCGCCTCGCCGTGCAAAGCGAGTGCACGAGCTCCTGGTAACCGTGCAGCTTTGACGCCTTCGGTCGATTTCCGTCCGAAGGCGCCGCTGCGCTGGCGGTGAGGTCGGCGCGGTTCACCCCCGGTTTTCGTTGAAGCGCTCGCAGTAATCGTAGTCCACCGGCTTCGCCCGCGGCGTGAACCAGACGTAGTCGTGCGCAAAGTCCTGCTCGGGGACGTCCTCCCATTGCGGGCGCACCTCCTTCAGGCCGAGGCTGAGGGTGGTGGCGTCGGGATGGAGGCGCTGGAGTACCGCCGGCACTCCCGTGTCGCTGGCGGCATGGCCGTTGCCCGTGATCAGGACGCCGCGACCGTCGTCGGTGAGGCGCGCCAGGCGATCCGCCAGCATGGCGTCGCGGGCGCGCTGCACCTTGACCATGGCGTCGGCCATGCCACCGAGGTCGTGGCCGCAATGCGCCTCGACCATGGCCTGGATGCGGGCTTCGCGGTCGGCCGCGACGAGCGGCTGGTCGAGGCCGGTACGGGCGACGAACGCGGCGTCCAGCGCGTCCAGGCCGTTCTGGTAGATCGCCCCGGCGTCCGCACGGCTGATGTCGGCGGCGACGAGGGTGGCGTCGTGGCGCAGCGCCGCATCCGCGATCGGCCCGTACCAGGTCCAGGGCCCCCAGCCCAGCTCGCCCCAGCCCACGGCGTCGGCGAGGCCGGCGGCGTCCCCACCGCCCTGGACGTGAGCGGTGACGTCGAGCTGGGCGTCGCGCGGCAGCATCTCGAAGGCGACGGCCTCGAGCGCGCCGCTTCGCCCGAGATATTCGACCAGTTCGGCCTGGACCACGTGATGGCGCGGGTTGTCGTGCTTCTCGCCGAGCACGACGAACGTGGCGTCGGCGAGCGCGGTCTCGAGCGCCTCGCGGTCGAGGGTGGCGCCGTCTTCGACCCGCACGATGGTGTCGACCAGGGGGTGATCGGCGAGCGGGAGCTCGTCGGCCAGGACCGGGGTGGCGATCAGCGCCGTCGTAACGGCGGCGGAGAGCCCACGCATATCAACTCCTCTCGAGGGTTCGAAGTTGAACATGGCGCGTCGCCACGGGCGAGCAACCGCAAAGCGCCGGCGGTGATTGGCCCCGATGGCACGGTCGTGTAGATACGCGCGACACCGATCGGGCGGACGCGCCATGCAGCTTCGCAACATCGCCATCATCGCCCATGTCGACCACGGCAAGACGACGCTCGTCGACGGCCTGCTCCGCCAGTCCGGCACCTTTCGCGAGAACCAGCAGGTCGCCGAGCGCGCCATGGATTCCAACGACCTCGAGCGCGAGCGCGGGATCACGATCCTCGCCAAGTGCACCTCGGTCGTCTGGGAGAGCGTGCGCATCAACATCGTCGACACGCCGGGCCACGCCGATTTCGGCGGCGAGGTCGAGCGCATCCTCTCGATGGTCGACGGGGTCGTCGTCCTGGTGGACGCCGCCGAGGGCCCGATGCCGCAGACCAAGTTCGTCCTCGGCAAGGCCTTGAAGCTCGGCCTCGCCCCGATCGTCGTCGTCAACAAGGTCGACCGGCCCGACCAGCGCGCCGACGCCGTCCTCGACGAGATGTTCGATCTGTTCGTGGCGCTCGACGCCCACGAGGATCAGCTCGATTTCCCGCATCTCTACGCGTCGGCGAAGGAGGGCTGGGCCACCGAGGACCTCGACGCCGGCCATGGGCCGAGCCTCGCCCCGCTGTTCGAGGTGATCCTGCGCCACGTCCCACCGCCGAAGGTGGAGGACGAGGGCCCGTTCAGGATGCTGGCGACGACGCTGGAGGCGGACCCCTATCTCGGCCGGCTCTTGACCGGGCGCATCAGCCGCGGCCAGCTCCGCCCCAACGCCACCGTCAAGGCGCTCGGCCGCGACGGCCGGCTGGTCGAGCGCACGCGGGTGACCAAGATCCTGGCTTACCGCGGGCTCGTCCGCACGCCTTTGGAGGTGGCCGAGGCCGGCGACATCGTCACCCTCGCGGGTCTCGACGAGGCGACCGTGGCCGACACGCTGTGCGATCCGGAGATCGACGAACCCATCCCGTCGCAGCCGATCGACCCGCCGACGCTGGCGATGACCTTCTCGGTCAACGACAGTCCACTCGCCGGCCAGGAGGGCACGAAGCTGACCTCCAGGCTCGTCGGCGAGCGCCTCGAGCGCGAGGCCGAGGGCAACGTCGCGCTCCGCATCACCCAGGACGGCGCCGGCGAGGCGTTCGAGGTGGCCGGCCGCGGCGAGCTCCAGCTCGCCATCCTGATCGAGACCATGCGCCGCGAGGGCTACGAGCTCTCGATCAGCCGCCCGCGCGTCGTCGTCACCACCGATCCCGAGACCGGCAAGAAGCTGGAGCCGATCGAGGAGGTCGTCGCCGACGTCGACGAGGCCTACACCGGCCCGGTCATCGACGCGCTCACCCAACGGCGCACCGAGCTCGTCGAGATGCGGCCCACCGGCGCCGACCGCCAGCGGCTGGTGCTGCACGCGCCGAGCCGTGCGCTCATCGGCTTTCTGGGCGAGTTCTTGACGCTGACGCGCGGCACCGGCGTCATGCACCGGCTGTTCCACGGCTACGCGCCCCACAAGGGCACGATTCCGGCGCGGCGCACCGGCGTGATCGTCTCGACCGAAAAGGGTGAGGCCGTGCCGTACGCGCTCTGGAACCTCGAAGAGCGGGGATCACTGTTCATCGCACCGGGCACCAAGGTCTATCCGGGCATGATCATCGGCGAGCACAGCCGCGCGAGCGACCTCGACGTCAACCCGCTCAAGGGCAAGCAGCTGACCAACGTGCGCGCCTCCGGCAAGGACGACAACGTCCAGCTCAGCCCGCCGGTGAAGCTCTCCCTCGAAGGCGCGCTCGCCTACATCGCCGACGACGAGCTGGTCGAGGTCACGCCCAAGTCGATCCGTCTCAGAAAGCGCCTGCTCGACGCCAACGCGCGGCGCAAGGCGGAGAAGCGGGCGGCCCAAGCCGAGGCTTGAGCGGCGATGGTGGCGGGCGGCGGCGCTCAAAAGCCGGTGGGCTGGCCGAGCATGGTCCGCCAGAAGGCGTCGCGCGCGAGCATCGCGACGAGCGAGTCGTCGGGGTGCGCCGCCATCGCGAGAAAGCTGTGGCCGGGCAGGTCGCGCCAGGCCGCGGCGAAGCGGTCGAGCGCGGCGTCGCCGAGCCAGGCATCGAAGACCATGCGGTGGACGGCGAGCGGCGACAGGGCGAACACCACGGCGTGATAGGGGTCGGTGAGCTGCGCGGGCACGTCGTCGAGGCGGATGAGCGCCGCGGCGAGCGTGTGCCGTGCGGTCTCGACATAGGCGTCGATGGTCGGGCACGCCCGGACGAAGCCGAGGTCGCGGTCGACCACGGCTTCGGTCCGGCGGGCATCGAGCATCTGGGTGGCGAGTTTCCAAAGGAACCAGTCGATGGCGGTGGCGCGGGCGGGCCAATTACGGTCGGCGAGTTCGTCGCTCAGCACCTCGGCGTTGGCCTCGGCGTCAGTCCAACCACCGTCGAGATGGCGTTGGAGATAGGCGGCGGAACGTTCGAAGGCGCGACTCATCGGGGCTCCTCCTCCCGGGCTCGGGCGACGCCCGACACCGTCCTGATCTCCCGCGAAGGTCGCGCCGAACCTTTAAGGAGCGCTGAAGGACGGCCGAGCCAGGACGGACGGCGGTGGTGACGGACGACACGGCGAGCACGCCGATGATGCGCCAATATCGCGCGCTCAAGGCGCAGCACCCGGACACGCTGCTGTTCTACCGGATGGGCGATTTCTACGAGCTGTTCTTCGACGATGCCGTGGTCGCCGCCGAAGCGCTCGACATCGCGCTGACCCGCCGGGGCAAGGAGGGCGGCGAGGACGTCGCCATGTGCGGCGTGCCGGTCCACAACGCCGAGGCCTATCTGCAGCGGCTGATCCGCCGCGGCTTTCGGGTCGCCGTCTGCGAGCAGCTGGAGGACCCCGAGGAGGCCAAGAAGCGCAAAGGGTCGGCGAAGCTCGTCCAGCGCGACGTCGTCCGCGTCGTCACCCCGGGTACGGTCACCGAGGACGAGCTCCTCGACGCCCGCGAGCCGAGCTTTCTCGCCGCGCTCGCCGTCGACGCCTGTGACGTCGCCCTCGCTTGGCTCGAACTCGCGAGCGGGCACTTTCAGACCCTGGCGACGGGCCGCGACGGGGTGGCGGCGGAGTTGGCGCGGCTGGCGCCGAAGGAGCTGCTCCTGGCCGAGAGCGCCGCGGTCGATCCCGAGCTCGCGCCCGCGCTCGCCGACTGGCGCGACCGGCTGGTGCCGCTGCAGGCCCACCAGCTCGCCCCCGAGGCGGGTGCGGACCGGCTGCGCCGGGCCTACGATATCGAAAGCCTGGACGCCTTCGGCAGCTTCGCCGCGGTCGAGCTCGGGGCCGCGGGCGCGGTGCTGGCCTATGTCGAGCTCACCCAGAAGGGCGCGCGGCCGACGCTGCAGCCCTTGCGCAGCCAGACGGTGGAAGGCCGGCTCGGGCTCGACCCGGCGACGCGGCGCAATCTGGAGCTGGTGGAACCGCTCGCCGGCGAGCGCGGCGCCACCCTCTTGGGCGCCGTCGACCGCACCCGCACCGCCGCCGGCGCGCGGCTGTTGAAGCGCCACCTCACCGGGCCGTTGACCGAGCGCGACGCCATCGCGGCGCGGCACGACCGGGTCGCCGCCTTGGTCGACGACGCCGAACGTCGCCGGCGGGCGCGCGACGTCTTGGGCGAGACGCCGGATCTCGAGCGCGCGCTCGGCCGGCTCGGTCTCGCCCGCGGTGGTCCGCGCGACCTCGGCGTAGTCGCGCGCGCGCTCGACGCCGCCGGACGTTTGCACGCGCTTCTCGCCGACGCGGCGGCGCCCTTGGCGGCGAGAGCGGCGCCCTTGGCGGCGGAGGCGGCGCTGGGCGAGCGCTTGGCGAGCGCGCTCGTCGACACGCCGCCGCGGCTGGCGCGCGACGGCGAGGCCGTCCGGCGGGGGTTCGACGCCGATCTCGACGCCGCGCGCAGCCTGCGGGACGAGGGGCGCCGTCACATCGCGGCGATGGAGGCCGAGCTGCGCACCGAGACCGGCATCGCCGGCCTCAAGGTGCGCCACAACCACATGCTCGGCTTCTTCGTCGAGGTCGGCGCCCAGCATGCCGACAAGCTGGCCGCGCGCTTCGTCCGCCGCCAGGGGCTCGCCAACGCAGCGCGTTTTGCAACCCCGGAGTTGACCGATCTCGAGTTGAAACTGCACGAGGCCGACGCTCGCGCGCGGGCGCGCGAGCAGGAACTTTTGGAGGCGCTCACCGCCGAGGTCGTCCGCAGCGGTCCCACGCTCACCGCGCTCGCCGCGGCGCTCGCCGAGCTCGACGTCGCCGCGTCCTGGGCCGATCTCGCCGTCGCCGAGCGGTGGGTGCGCCCGGAGCTCGGCGACGATCTCGCCTTCGTGGTCGAAGCCGGCCGCCACCCGGTGGTCGAGGCGGCGGTAGACCGCGACGGCGGTCGCTTCGTCGCCAACGACTGCACGCTCGGCGACGACGACCGCCTGTGGCTGCTCACCGGCCCGAACATGGCCGGCAAGAGCACCTTCTTGCGCCAGAACGCGCTGTTGGTGATCCTGGCGCAGGCGGGCGCCTTCGTCCCGGCGATGCGCTTTCGCCTCGGTCTCGTCGACCGGCTGTTCTCGCGCGTCGGTGCCGCCGACGACCTCGCCCGCGGGCGCTCCACCTTCATGGTCGAGATGGTCGAAACCGCGACGATCCTGAACCAGGCCAGCGGCCGCTCCATGGTCATCCTCGACGAGATCGGCCGCGGCACCGCCACCCACGACGGGCTGTCGCTCGCCTGGGCGGTGGTCGAGCACCTCCACGACGTCGTCCGTTGTCGGGGGCTGTTCGCGACGCACTACCACGAGCTCACCGATCTGGAGGCACGCCTGGAGCGGCTGGCATGTCACACGATGAAGGTGCGCGAATGGCACGGTCGGGTCGTATTCCTTCACGAGGTGGTGAGCGGCCGCGCCGATCGTTCCTACGGCCTCCACGTCGCGCGCCTCGCCGGCTTACCGCCGGCGGTGGTGGCCCGCGCCGAGGTCCTGCTCGACCGCCTCGAGCGCCAGGCCAAGGCCGGTCCGGCGCGCCTGGCGGCGGATCTGCCGCTGTTTCAGGGGCTGGAGCCCGAACCCGAAGCCGAGCCGTCACGGCTGGAGCGCGAACTCCGGGCGCTGGAGCCGGACGCGCTGACGCCGCGCGAGGCGCTCGACGCCCTCTACCGGCTCAAGGCACTCGCGACCGCAGCGGAAGACGGCGGATGAGAGGGCTGGCGATCGCGCTGCTGATCGGGGTCGCGGTGACCGCGCGGGCGGCGCCGCCGGATGCGGTGGCACGTTTCGACCGCTTCGCCGACGAGCTGGTAGCGCTCTGCGTCGACGCGGCGGCGACGCGCTGCTTCGAGACGGCGTTCGCCCGGGCCGACGTCGACGGCGACGACCGCCTCGCGGTCGTCGAGATCGACGCCCTCCGCCGCGACGCCAACGCCTGGTTCCTCGCCCGGCGCGACGCTCTCACCGTCCGCGAGCAGACGGTGATCGCGCTGAGCTTGGCGACGTTGAACGCGGCCGGCGTCGAACGGCTCGTCGCGGCCTACGATCGGGACGGCGACGGCGCGCTCGACCGCGCCGAGGTCACCGCCGACGTCCGCCTCGACGACCGCCCGTTGCCGCACCTGGTCCGGGACGAGGAGGCCGTCGACTGGGCGGCCATCCGCGCCCGCCTCGGCGCGGTCGCCGGTGCCATGCTGCCGGCGCCGCGCTGACCGGCGTTCACTCCGCCGGCTGGCTGGCCGCGCGGTCGGGCAGGCGGATGAGCCCGAGCGCGGCCACCATGACGCCGCCGCAGACCAGCATCACCACCAGCATCGGATAGGGTGTGCCGTTCTGCATGACACCGACGAGCTGGGCGACGCCGGAGGCGACGGCCATCTGCATGAACCCGGCGAGCCCGGAGGCGGTGCCGGCGAGCTCGGGGTCGACCGAGAGCGCGCCGGCCTGGGCGTTGGGCATGCCGAGGCCCTGGCCGTAGGCGGTGGCGATCATCGGCACGAACAGCGCCGCCGGGGTCCAGAGTCCGCCCAGCATGACCGCGAGCGTGGTGCCGACGCCGGCGATCACCAACAGCGTGCCGAGCACGATCATCCGATCCAGGCCGAACCAGGCCGACAGCCGTGCCGCGGTGACGTTGCCCAGCATGAAGCCGAAGGCGTTGGCGATGAACCACAGGCCGTAGACCGTCGCGGGCTCGCCCATCACCTGCTGTACGACGTAGGGCGCGCCGGCGAGGAAGGCGAAGAAGGCGGAGAACGAGCCGGTGGCGTGGAGCGCGTAGCCGAGGAAGTTCGGATGGCGCATCAGCCGGCCGGCGCCGTCGAACATGCCGCCGCCGGTGCGCGCCGCGGTGGCGGCGGGGCGCGTCTCCGGCAGGGCCGTGAGGGTGGCGACGAACAGCAGCACCCCGACCACGCCCGGCACCAGAAAGTTCAGCCGCCAGGAGGTGAAGTCGACCAGCACGCCGCCGATCGTCGGCGAGACCATCGGCACCGCCACCATGCCGACGGTGAGCCAGGCGATCATCTCGGCGGCGCGCGAGCGATCGAAGAGGTCGCGCACGATCGTGCGGCTCAGCACCAGCCCGGCGACGCCGCCCGCAGCCTGGACGATGCGACCGACGATCAAGAGCTCGATCGTCGGCGCGAAGGTGGCGAAGAGGCTGCCCACCACGAACAGGACGACCGCGGCGACCAGCACCGGGCGGCGGCCGTGGCGGTCGGCGAGCGGACCGTAGGCCAGGGTACCGAGCGCCATCGCCACCCCGGAGAGGCTGAAGACGAGCTGGGCGGTGGCGACGTCGACGCCGTAGGCCGCCTGGATCGCCGGCAGCGCCGGCAGGAAGATCTGCATGGCGAACGGGCCCATCGCGGTGAGCGCGACGAGCAAGAGGAGGAAGCCTCGCGAGCGGTGCAGCGGCTGCGACAATGTCTAACCTTCGGTTGCGTGTGTCGATCGCGACGGCGTCGACCGGGCGAGTGACAAGCATCGAGCGGGTTTGATCGAAGTCAACGTGAGCGGTATCCGCACCAGCTATGCGGCCGGCGGCGGATCGTCGTCCCGCCGCCGGCCGTCGATCGTTTCAAGGGAGATTGCCATGCGTGCCCGGGACATCATGACGACCGACATCGTCACGGTGGCGCCTTCGACCGCGGTGAGCGCGCTCGCTCAGCTTTTGGTCGAGCGCCGGATCAGCGCGGCGCCCGTCGTCGACGACGGCCGCCTCGTCGGCCTCGTTTCCGAAGGCGATCTCCTGCACCGCCAGGAGACCGGTACCGAGAGCCGGCCGTCCTGGTGGCAGGAGCTGTTCCGCTCCACCGAGGACCGGGCCCAGGCCTATCTCAAGGCCCACGGCCAGCAGGCCGCGGACGTCATGACCACGCGCCTGGTGACGGCCGGACCCGACGCGGGGTTGAGCGAGATCGCCGAACTCATGGAGCATCACCACGTCAAGCGCGTGCCCGTCGTCGAGGACGGGCGCCTGTTGGGCGTGGTGGCCCGCAGCGATCTTCTGCGCGTCCTGGTCAAGGCGGTGGAGCAGACCTCCGAGCCGGTGGGGGTGAGCGATCAGCAGCTCGCCCAGGCCGTCCTCGACGAGGTCCAAAAGGCGGGCCTCGCCACCACCACGACGCTGAACGTCATCGCCACCGACGGCACCGTGGGGCTGTGGGGCTTCGTCGCCAGCGCGACCGAGCGCCAGGCCGTCGAGGTCGCCGCCAGGAGCATCAAGGGCTCCAAGGCCGTCGACAACCACCTCTCCGTCCGCCCGCCCTACCTCACCGGGGCGTACTGAGGCGACTGCCGCGCGACCCCGATCCGGCGAGATCGCCACCGGAAGGGTGATCGGGACATCCTCGCTCACCGGCGCTCCGGCGTCGTCGCCCACAGAGCCGAAACTTGAACGGCACCGGCTCGTTCGTCACGGGTGAGAGTCTCGCAGCGACCGGTGGAACGCTCGCTCGTCGCGATCGTTCGACCTCTTTCGAGTGCGCTTGTGGGCTTCGGCTCGGCGCACTCGGTGTGACCCGCTGAAGGGACGACAGGGAGGGTTCCATGACCGAAAACGTCTACAATGTAGTCGAGGTGGTCGGCACCAGCAGCGAATCCTGGGAAAAGGCGGCGACCGTCGCGATCGAAACGGCGTCCAAGACGTTACGGGATCTGCGGGTGGCGGAGGTGATCGAGCAGGACCTGGTCGTCGAAGACGGCCGGGTCGGCGACTTCCGCACCAAACTGAAGCTGTCCTTCAAGTACCACGCCGATTGAGGCGCCGAAGCCGCCGCCGCAGTCACCGGCGGCGGCGGCCGTCAGAAAACACGTCGTTTTCCGGGAGCGGGAGAAGTTGCGACGCGTCGGGCTCAGCACGAGCGGGCGCGGCGCTCGCGCTGACCGACACCGATATTCCGCCGCAGCCCACCACGGCTGGTGTCCAGCCTGCGCTTGCCACCTCGACGACAACGAGCGGCCCGGGTGACACGACGCCTGCGCCAGTTGCGGCGGCGCCATTGACCTTCCAGTTCGTGGAAGCCCCATCTGCCGCTCAGCGGAGCAGGAGGCCTTCCATGGACATCGCCGTCGCCGACGTCGCCACCGAGCGGTTGAGCCTACCCGTGACCGGCATGACCTGCGCCGGTTGCGCGGGTCGCGTCGAGCGCGCCTTGAACGAGGTCGCGGGCGTGGCCGAGGCCGACGTCAACGTCGCGCTCGAGCGCGCGGACGTGCGTTACGACGTCGAGCGGGTCGACCCGGCGCAGCTGGTCGATGCCGTCAACGCCAGCGGCTTCGGCGTGCGCGAGCAGCGCCTCAGGCTCCAGATCGACGGCATGAGCTGCACCAGCTGCGCCAAGCGGGTCGAGCAGGCGCTTTCGGGCGTGCCGGGCGTGCTGGATGCCAGCGTCAACGTCGCCCTCGACAACGCCGAGGTCCGCCTCCTGCCCGACGTCGCCGATCGCAGGGCGCTCGCCGACGCGGTCGAAGGCGCGGGCTACGGGGCGCGGCTGGAGGACGAGGCAAAAGCCGAGGAGGCGGACGCCGAGGCCCGCGCCGCCCGCTACGATCTGATCGAGCTCGCCGTCGCCGCGGCGCTGTCCCTGCCGCTCGTGGCGCAGATGGTGGCGATGGCCGCGGGCACCGGCTGGCACCTGCCGGGCTGGGTCGAGCTGGTGCTCGCCACGCCCGTCCAGCTCTGGATCGGCCGGCGCTTCTACAAGGCGGCCTGGGGGGCCTTGAAGCAGCGCTCGGGCAACATGGACCAGCTCGTGGTGACGGGTACCAGTGCGGCCTATCTCTACAGCGTGTATCTGCTGGCGAGCGAGGGCGCCGCCGCCTCCGGCTCGCTCTACTTCGAGGCCTCGGCCGTCATCATCACGCTGATCCTGATGGGCAAGGTGCTGGAGGCGCGCGCCAAGCGCTCGGCCTCGGCCGCCCTGCGCGAGCTGATGAACCTGCGCCCGCAGCGGGCGAACGTTCTCAAGGGTGGCGAGACGGTCGAGGTCGCCGTCCACGAGGTCGCCGTCGGCGACATCACGGTGGTGAAGCCGGGCGAGCGGGTCGCCGTCGACGGCGTCATCACCCGTGGCGAGAGCGAGCTCGACGAGAGCTTGCTCACCGGCGAGAGCCTGCCGGTCCCGCGCCGGGTGGGCGACCGGGTCGTCGCCGGCGCGATCAACGGCGGCGGGTTGTTGCGCGTGCGCGCCGAGCGCATCGGCGAGGACACCACGCTCGCCAAGATCGGCCGGCTGGTGGCGCAGGCCCAGGCTGGCAAGGCGCCGATCCAGCGCCTCGTCGACCGCGTGAGCGCGGTGTTCGTGCCGACCGTGCTGGGTGTCGCGGTCGTGACCTTCGCCGTTTGGCTCGGCCTCGGCGCCGCCTTCGAGCCGGCGCTGATCGCCGCCGTTTCGGTGCTGGTGATCGCGTGCCCCTGCGCGCTCGGCTTGGCGACGCCCACCGCGCTCGTCGCCGGCACCGGTGCCGCGGCCAAGGCCGGCATCCTCATCCGCGACATCGACACGCTCGAGCGCGCCCACGGCGTCGACGTCGTCGTCTTCGACAAGACCGGCACGCTCACCCGTGGCGAGCCCGAGGTCGAGCGCCTGGTGGCGGCCGTCGACGTGAGCGAGGACGAGCTTCTCGGCGTCGCCGCCTCGGCCCAGCAGGGCAGCGAGCACCCCCTCGGCAAGGCGATGGTCCGCGCCGCCGAGGCGAGGGGCCTCACTTTGCGCGAGCCCGATCGCTTCGTGGCCAAGGTGGGCGAGGGGCTGGAGGCCACCGTCGACGGCCACGAGGTCAAGGTCGGCCGCGCCTCGCTCACCGGCGAGGGTGCCGGTCTCGCCGACGCCGCGGCGGCGGGCGAGGACGCGGGCCTCACCATGGTCCGGGTCGCGCGCGACGGCATCGTGCTGGGCGTCGTCGGGCTCGCCGACGCGCTGCGCGACGACGCCGTGGAGGCCGTGCGCCGGCTGAAGGACCGCGGCGTGCGCACGGTGCTCTTGACCGGCGACCATGCCCGCACCGCGCAGCGCATCGCCGACGCCGTCGGCATCGACGAAGTCGAGGCGGACGTCCGGCCCGAGGACAAGGCCGCGCGCGTGGCGGCGATGGTGCGCGCGGGGCGCCGCGTCGCGATGGTCGGCGACGGCGTCAACGACGCTCCGGCGCTCGCCACCGCCGACGTCGGCATCGCCATGGGCACGGGCGCCGACGTCGCGCTCGAGACGGCGGGGGTGACGCTGATGCGGGCCGAGCCGCGGCTGGTGCCGGCGGCGTTCGAGGTGGCGACGAAGACGCGGGCGAAGATCCGCCAGAACCTGTTTTGGGCCTTCGCCTACAACGTCGTCGGAATCCCGATCGCCGCGGCCGGCTTCTTGAGCCCCGCGATCGCCGGGGCGGCGATGGCGGCGTCGAGCGTCTCGGTCGTCACCAACGCGCTGCTCTTGAAGCGCTGGACGCCGGAGGTGAAGCGGTGAACATCGGTGCTGCCGCGAAGCGGAGCGGGCTCACCACCAAGACCATCCGCTTCTACGAGGATATCGGCCTGGTGCCGGCGGCGGGGCGCGACCCCAACGGCTACCGCCGCTACGGCGAGCGCGAGGTGCACCGTCTGGGCTTCGTCCATCGCGCCCGCTCGCTCGGCTTCACGGTCGAGGAGTGCCGCGAGCTGTTGGCGCTCTACGCCGATCGCGAGCGGGCGAGTGCGGACGTGAAGGCCCTGGCGCTCGCCCGCATCCGTGACATCGAGCGCAAGATCGAGGAGCTCGAGGCGATGAAGGCGACGCTCGTCCACCTCGCCGAGCGCTGCCACGGCGACGAGCGCCCGCACTGCCCGATCCTCGAGGACCTGGCCTCCAGCCCCGCCGACGCCGAAGGCTGAGGCGGCGGTCTCAGCTCGTCCACAGGCCGCCGGTGACGTTCATCGCCTGGCCGGTCATGTAGTCGCTCTCATCCGAGGCGAGGAAGGCCGCGAGCTTGGCGACGTCTTCGGGCTTGCCGGCGCGGCCCAAGGGGATCGAGCGGGCGCGCTCCGCTGCCGACGGCAGGCCGAGGCGCGCGCCCGCCTCCTCGCTTTGGCGGCGCATCTCGGTCTCGATGATCAGCCCGGGGCAGACGGCGTTCACGGTCACGCCCGTGCCGGCGACCTCGGCCGCGAGCGTCTGGGTGAGGCCGACGACGGCGAACTTCGACGCCGCGTAGGCGCCGTAGAACGGCACGCCCTTCTTGCCGAGCCAGGACGCCATGTTGACCACCCGGCCATAGCCGCGCGCGACCATGCCCGGCACCACCGCCTGACAGCACCAGAGAACGCCGGCGGCGTTGGTGTCCATGGTCGCGCGCCAGGCATCCTCGCCGGTGTCGAGCAGCTTCGCGAGCTGCAGGACGCCGGCGTTGTTGACGAGGATCGCGGCGGGGCCGAGGGCGTCTTCCAGCTTGGCGAGGGCGGCGGCGACGGCCTCACGGTCGGCGACGTCGGCGGTGACGGGCGCGGCGCGACCGCCCTCGGCGCGGATCGCGTCGGCGGTGGGCCGGGGGGGGTCCACGTCGCGGCCGAGCCCGCCCACCCCCCCGCCCTCCCAGAACGGAAGAGGACACCTCTCAAATCCCGTCAC
>CAZCVH010000008.1:0-25864 GCA_964502115.1 uncultured Geminicoccaceae bacterium | reverse complement strand
GATCGTTTCACGTGACTGGAGTTCAGACGTGTGCTCTTCCGATCTAGGCGTCGAGGCGGCGGCCGTCGAGCGCGAGCGCGGCGCGCGCGCGCTGCCATTGCGGCAGGCCGACCTCCGCGCCGAGTTCGGGCACGGCCGCCTCGAAGAAGCGGGCGGCCTCCGGGGCGTGGCGGGGGGGGAGCAGACACAGCACGACGACGAGAACGGCGCAGCTGCGCCGTACGAAAGGAGACAACACCGGGCGATACTCCGGTCGGACGAACGTCCCGGAGCATCGCCGCGGCGGGTTAAGGAAAGGTTAAGCGCCGGCAGCGCCTGCCGAGCGCTGGCGCATGACGAAGCCGACGACCTCGGCGACGGCCTCGAAATGCTTGGTGGGGATGGTGTGGCCGACCTCGACGTCGCCGTAGAGAGCGCGCGCGAGGGTGCGGTTCTCGACCACCGGCACGCGGTGCTCGCGGGCGAGCGCGCGGATGCGGAAGGCCACCGCGTCGGCGCCCTTGGCGGTGACCTCGGGCGCCTTCATGGCGTCGGGGTCGTAGCGCAGCGCCACGGCGAAGTGCGTCGGGTTGGTGACGACGACGGTGGCGTCGGGCACCGCCTGCATCATCCGCTGGCGCGCGCGCTCGGATCTGAGCTGGCGGATCTTGGCTTTGACGTGCGGGTCGCCCTCGGTCTGCTTGTTCTCGTCGCGCACCTGCTTGCGCGTCATCTTCATGTTCTGCCAGTGGCTGTGGCGCTGCAGCGCGACGTCGGCGATGGCGATGACGGCGACGATGACCAGCGCCGCGCCGAGCGCGCGCATCAACAGCCCCTGCAGGACCGCCATCACCTCGCGCACCGGCACCGCCGCGGTCGCCGGCACCTCGGACAAGAGCGGGCTCGCCGCCCACCAGGCGACCGCGCCCAACAGCACCACCTTGGCGATGTTCTTGAGCGCCTCGGCGAGGGCCTTCGGCGCGAACAGCCGCTTGAGGCCGGTGAGCGGCGAGATCTTCTCGAGCTTGGGCGTGACCGGCTTGAGCGAGAAGACGAGGCCGTGCTGGGCCAGGTTGGCGAGGATCGCGGCGACGACGAAACCGGCGAAGGGCAGGGCCAGGACCGCGGCGAGGGCGAGCACCAGCCGGACGGTCAACGCCGCCAGCGAGGCCGGATCGGTGTCGATCAGATGGGGGTGTTCCAGCAGGCTCGCGAGCGGCGCCACCAGACCGGTGAAGGCGCCGGCGCCCAGCGGTGAGACCAGCATCAGCCCGACGGCGAGGATGAAGAGGCTGGTGACGTCGCGCGAGGACGGGACCTGGCCTTCCTTCTTGGCGTCCTCGAGCCGTTTCGGGGTCGGGTCTTCGGTGCGCTCGTCGCGTTCCGGCTGCTCGTCGCTCACCGGCTCAGGCCCCCAGCTGCAGCACGAGGTCGGCGGTGAAGCGGGCGTAGAGCTCGACGATGGCGCCGAGCGAGAGCCCGAACACGGCGAGACCGATCAGGATCTGCGCCGGCATCGCCACGAACATCACCTGCAGCGTCGGCACCAGCCGGCTCATCATGCCGAGCACGGCGTAGAGCAGCACCGCCGAGACGGTGATGGGCATCGCCATCTGCACACCCAGCACCACGGCGTCGGCGCTGCCGCGCGCCATCGCCGCCGCCATGTCGCCGGTGGCGATCCCGGCGCCGGCCGGCAGCGCGTCGTAGCTCGCCACCAGCCCCGCCAGCATGGCGTGATGGCCGTCGAGGGCCAACAGCGTCATCAGCCCGGCGGCGGTCAGCAGGTTGCCGGTCACCGACGTCTGCGCGCCGGCCATCGGGTTGAAGAAGTTGGCGGCGCCGAAACCCATCTGCATCGCGAAGGCGGTGCCGGCGACGCTCAAGGCCATGATGCCGAGCCGCACGAAGCTGCCGATGAACAGGCCGTGGACGACCTCGCCCACGACCAGCCCGGCGAAGCCGGCGTCGAAGCCGGCCACCGGCGGCAGGCTCGCGCGCAGGACCGGGGTGAGCAGGAGCGCGAGGGCGAGGGCGATGACCAGCCGCGCGCGGGCGAGGACGTAGCCCTCGCCGAAGACCGGCAGCACCATCAAGGCGGCGCCGATGCGCGCGAAGACGAGAAGGATGCTCGCCACCTCGGCGGTGACGGCGAGGTTCAAAGCCCGGCCCCGATCTGCGCGAACAGCGCCTCGGTGAAGCCGACCAGCGTCGCCACCATGAACGGCATCGCCAGGATCATCGTCGCGAAGATGCCGACGATCTTGGGCACGAAGGTGAGGGTGGGCTCCTGGATCTGGGTGATCGCCTGCACGAAGGAGACGACCAGGCCGACACCGAGGGCGACCAGCAGGACCGGCGCGCCGACCTTGAGGCAGACGAAGACGGCCTGACGGGAAAGGTCGAGGGTGGGATCGCTCAACATCGGCGCTGCGGGTCCTCAGATCGGCATGCGGATGATGTCCTGATAGGCGGCGATGACGCGGTCGCGCACCGCGCTCGCCGTCTCGAGGCCCATCTCCGCGCGGCTCACGGCCTCGACCATCTCGCGCACCGAGGCCTCGCCGACGACGTGGCCGGCGGCGGTGGTCTCGGCGGCGCGGCTGGTGGCGACGGTGTCGCGCACGGCCTGCTTCAGCATGGACTCGAAGGTCGCGCCCTGGGGCGCGCCGGCGTCCTCGGCCTGGGCCGGGTTCTTGACGAGCTGGGCGAGGCGGGCGGCGAGCGGATCGACGCTGGTCATGGCGCGGGGCTCCGGCTCACTTCAACAGGTCGAGGGTCTGCGAGACCATGGTGCGCGTCAGCGACATGGCCTGCAGGTTGGCCTCGTAGGTGCGCTGGGCCTCGCGCATGTCCATCAGCTCGACCAGCGGCTCGACGTTGGGGAGCTTGACGTAGCCGGCGGCGTCGGCGGCGGGGTGGCTCGGGTCGTGGCGCTGATCGAAGGCGCCCTTGTCGACGCCGTAGCGCTCGATCCCGACGAGGTGCAGGCCGCTGTCGCGATCGAGCGCCTCGCGGAAGGAGACGGTCTTGCGGCGGTAGGGCTCGCCCCCGGGCGTGGTCGCGAGCGAATCCGAGTTGGCGAGGTTTTGCGAGGCGATCTGCACCCGGGTGCCCTGCACCCGCATGCCGGCGCTGGCGACCTGGATCGCGTCTTCGAGCTTCATCGGCGGCGCTCCTGACGGCTGCGGTTCACTGACCCCTGCCCAGCGCTTGGCGGATCATGTCGAGGTACTTGCCGTAGAGCATGGTGGCGCGCTTGTGCTCACCGGAGTTCGAGCGCAGCTTGCCGGCCTCGATCTCCAGGCTCACGGCGTTGCCCGAGGGTTTCAGCTCGGCCGGCGTGGCCTCGGTGCGCACCGGCGGCGCGGCGGCGAGGCCGTCGACGTGGGCGGTGTCGGTGCGGGCGAGGCGGACCGGCTCGCCGCCGCTGCCGGCCACCAGCCGTCGAAAGTCCGGCGCGACGGCGTCCTCGGGGATGTAGCCCGGGGTGTCGGCGTTGGCGATGTTGCGGGTGAGCACGCGATGGCGCGCCTCGGTGTAATCCAGCTTGCGGTCGATCAGCTCGAACAGGGCCAGGCGATCCGGCACGGGCGGCCTCCCCATTTGCGGGTCGGTTGCAGGCTAGTCGCAACAGGGTTAAGCAGCCGCTAACGGGGCGAGGGGCGCTGGCCGATGTTGTATCTGACCCGCAAGGTCGGTGAGGCCGTCATCATCAACCACGAGATCGAGGTGCGGGTCGTCGAAGTGCGCGGTAAAACCGTGAAGTTGGGCTTGGTGTTCCCGGCGCAGGCGTCGGTGCTGCGCGAGGAGGTCTTCGTCGAGCTGGAGGCGGCCAACCGGGCCGCGGCCGGCGGTGACATCGACGCGGTGCTCAACCAAGGCGGGAGCGAACTGGAGGACGAGCGCTGAGCGCCGACGTCGCGGTGGTGATGGGCAGCCGCTCCGACTGGTCCTGCCTCGAACACGCCGCGACCACCCTCGACGCCCTCGAGGTCGGCCGGCGGGCGCTGGTGATCTCGGCGCATCGCACGCCCGAGCGCCTGTTCGGCTTCGCCCGCGACGCCGCCGCCGGCGGCTTCAAGGTGATCATCGCCGGCGCCGGCGGCGCCGCCCACCTGCCGGGCATGATCGCCGCGCTCACCACCCTGCCGGTGCTGGGTGTGCCGGTGGAGAGCCGCGCGCTCGCCGGCGTCGACAGCCTCTACTCGATCGTCCAGATGCCGGCCGGCGTGCCGGTGGGAACCTTCGCGATCGGCCGCGCCGGCGCGGTCAACGCCGCTTTGCAGGCGGCGGCGATCCTGGCGCTCGGCGATTGCGAGCTCGCCGAGCGCCTCGCCGAATGGCGGCGTCGGCAGAGCGAAGCCGTGCCCTGGACGCCCGCGGACGCGCCCGAGCCATGACCCTCGCCCCGGGCGCCACCTTGGGCATCCTCGGCGGCGGCCAGCTCGGTCGCATGTTGGCCCACGCCGCCCACCGTCTGGGCCTGCGGGTCCACGTCTTCGCGGAGACGCCCGGCGAGCCGGCGCTGGCGGTGACCGCCACCGCCACCTGCGCGCGCTTCGACGACACCGCCGCCCTCGACGCCTTCGCGCGCGCCTGCGACGTCGTCACCCTCGAATTCGAGAACGTCCCGACCGCGGCGCTCGAACGCATCGCCGCGGTGACGCCGGTGCGCCCCGGTGCCGGCGTGCTCGCCGTCACCCAGGACCGCCTCGCCGAGAAACGGCTCGCCCGCGCCCTCGGCCTCGCGACCGCGCCGTTCGCCCCCGTCACCGCCGCGGGCGTGGTGGAGGGCGAGGCCACCTGGCCGGCGCGCTTGAAGACGCGCCGGCTGGGCTACGACGGCAAGGGCCAGGTCGGCGTCGCCGCCGCCGGCGAGCTCGCCGGTGCGGTGGCGGCGCTCGGCCGGGTGCCGGCGATCCTGGAGGGCGAGGTCGCCTTCGCCCGCGAGCTCTCGGTGCTCGTCGCCCGCACCCCCGCCGGCGACGTCGAGACCTTTCCCCTCGCCGAGAACCGACACGCCGACGGCATCCTCGCCGAGACCGTCGCGCCCGCCGAGGCGGCGGCCGAGACCGCGCGCGCGGCCCGCGGGATCGCGGTCGCCCTCGCCGAGGCGCTCGCGCTCGAGGGCCTGCTCGCGGTGGAACTGTTCGAGACCGCGGACGGCCGGCTGCTCGTCAACGAGCTGGCGCCGCGCCCGCACAACTCCGGCCACTGGACCCTCGACGCCTGTCTGCCGGACCAGTTCGAGCAGGCGGTGCGGGCGGCGTGCGGCTGGCCGCTGGCGCCACCGCGCGCGCTCGCGCGCGCGCGCATGATCAACCTGCTCGGCGACGAGGTGACGGGCTGGGCCGGCTGGCTGGCGCGACCGGGGGCGCGGCTGCACCTCTACGGCAAGGCCGAGGCGCGCGCCGGCCGCAAGATGGGCCATGTGACGCTGGTCGAGGCCGGGTCTTGAGCCGCGAACGCGCCGATCCGGGCGTCGAGCTCACCGACGCCGACATCGTGGAGCTCACCGGCGTGCCGCGGGCGAGCCTGACCCCGGCGGTGCGGGCGGCACTGGTGACGCTGTTGCGCCACAACGCGCTCTTGAGTGAGGAGATCGAGCGCCGCCGGCGGCGCGAGGTCGAGCTCGAGCGGCTCGCCGACGAGGACGCCCTGGTGCCGATCAGCAACCGGCGCTCGTTCATGCGCGAGCTCGCCCGCGCCATCCGCGCCATCGAGCGCTACGGCACCCCCGGCTGCGTCATCTATTTCGACCTCAACGATCTCAAGCGCGTCAACGACCGCCACGGCCACGCCGCCGGCGACGCCGTGTTGCGCCACGTCGCCGAGACGTTGATGCGCAACCTGCGCGCCTCCGACGTCTTCGCCCGGCTCGGCGGCGACGAGTTCGGCATCATCTTGATGTGGGCCGATCTGGAGACGGCGCGCGCCAAGGCCCGCACCCTGGCCCAGCTCATCCACGACCGCCCGATCGCCTGGAACGGCGAGCTCATCCGCGTCGACGTCGCCTACGGCGCCTACGCCTTCGCGCCGGGCGAGGAGGCCGACGCGGTGTTGAACGCCGCCGATCGCGAGATGTACCGCTGCAAGCGGGGCCAAAAGGCCGGCCCCGGCGGCTCGAGCGATGGGTCGGGCGGCGGTTCAGGCGATGATGTCGGGTAGCCGCGAGCTCTCCAGCCGGGTGATGCGGTCTTTCAGTTGCAGCTTACGCCGCTTGAGACGCTGCAGTTCCAGCGGCCCGGCCGAGCGCTCGCCTTCCATCTGACGGATCCGCTGGTCGAGTGCCCGGTGTGCCGCTTTGAGAGCCTCGATCTCCGTGTCGAAGACCATGGTGTGCCGTCTCGTTCGTGTACCAGCGCAGAACGCGTTTTATAGCACGTTCGCCGGCGGTTCCCAGGCTTTTGCGCCGTGCTACGCTCGCCGGTGCGTTCAGGGGGGAGACCCTCGCCGGTGCGTTCAGGGGGGAGACCAAGGCGATGCGACTGGGGGTGCTCACCAGTGGGGGTGACTGCGCCGGGCTGAACTCGGTGGTCCGCGCCGTCGTCCGCCATGCCGACGGCTACGGCTTCGAGGTTCTCGGCATCCACAAGGCGACGCACGGCTTTCTGGTGCGGCCGGTCGATGCGGTGAAGCTGACGCCGGCCCACGTCTCGGGGCTGATCGGCCGCGGCGGTACCGTGCTGGAGACCACCAACAAGGGCGATCCCTTCGCCTATCCCGACGGCGACGGCGGTACCGTCGACCGCTCGGACGTCATCGGCGCCGGCTACCACGAGCTCGGCCTCGACGCGCTCATCGGCATCGGCGGCGACGGCAGCCTTGCCATCTTGAGCCGCCTCGCCGCGCAGTCGGGCTGGAACCTGGTCGGCATCCCCAAGACCATCGACAACGACGTCGGCCACACCGAGACCTCGATCGGCTTCGCCTCCGCCGTCGCGGTGGCGACCGAGGCGCTCGACCGGCTCGACATCACCGCGGCGAGCCACGGCCGGGTCATGGTGCTGGAGGTCATGGGCCGCGACGCCGGCCACATCGCGCTGAATTCCGGCATCGCCGGCGGCGCCCACGTCATCTTGATCCCGGAGATCGACTACGACATCGACAAGGTGGCGGCGCATCTGGTCCGCCGCCACGAGGCCGGCCGCAACCACAGCCTGGTGGTCGTCGCCGAGGCGGTGAAGGATCCCGAGGGCGACCGCCATCTGCAGACGCTGGCGCAGGGCGAGCGGCGCTACGGCGGCGTCGGCCATCAGGTCGCCGACGCCATCGCCCGGCGGACCGATTTCGAGACCCGCGTCACCGTCCTCGGCCACGTCCAGCGCGGCGGCTCGCCGGTGGCGAGCGACCGCGTCCTCGGCTCGGCCTTCGGCGTGGCGGCGGTCGACCTCTGCGCCCAGCGCCGCTTCGGCCGCATGGTGGCCTGGCAGAACCGCCGCGTCGTCGACCTGCCGCTCGAAGAGGCGATCAACAGCTATCAGGCGGTCGAGCTCGACGACGCCCTGGTCACCACCGCCCGCGGCCTCGGCATCACCTTCGGCGACCGCTGACGGGGGCGGCGACCGCTGAGCGGGGGCGACCGGTGAGCCGGCTCTGGGACTTCGCCGTCGCGGTCTACGCCGCGCCGGGCGTGCGCGAGCTCGCGCTCGATCTGCAGGACCGCCACGGCTGCGACGTCCCGCTCCTCTTGGCGCTGGCCTGGCTCGACGCCGGCGGGGTGGCGGTCGACGACGCCCGCTACGACCTGCTCGTCGCCGCCACGGCGGCGTGGCGGCGCGAGGTGGTCACGCCCTTGCGCGCCGCGCGCCGCGCGCTCCGCCCCGGCACCGAGGCGCCGAGCCGGCTCGGCCTCGCCGACGACGCCCGCGACGACTTCAAGCGGCGGGTGCAGGGCGTCGAACTGGAGGCCGAGAAACACCAGCTCCTGCGCCTGGAAGCGCTCGCCGCCGCCTGGCCCGTCGAAGCCGCGGGCGCACCGGACGGGTCGGGTCTGCGCCGCGCGCTCGCGGCGGCGAGGCCGCCGGTGGCGCTCGATGAGGTCGAACCCCTCACCGACGCCGCCACGCAGGCGCTTTCCGGCTGACCATCGGTGCGCGTCGGCGGCGAGGTTCGGGGCTCGGCGTTGCGACGGAGGAGAAGCGCGATGACGGAACGCGGGGACGACGCGCCCTATCTGGTGACGGCGGAGGAGATCGCCGCGATGGACGGTCTCGCGAAGACGCATTTTCTGAACCCCCACGCCCGCCGGGTGAACAAGAGCCTCGGCGACCTCACGGGCCTGACCGGCCTCGGCGTTCACGTCATCGCGGTCGAACCGGGTGACGCGACGACCGAGCTCCACCTCCACCACCACGAGGACGAGGCGGTCTTCGTCCTCGCCGGCGAGGCGACGGCGGTGATCGGCGAGGCCGAGTACCCGATCAAGGCGGGCGACTTCATCGGCTACCGCAAAGGCGGGCTCGTCCACACGATCCGCAACACGGGCTCCGGTGTGCTGCGCTGCCTCGTCGTCGGCGAACGCTCGGGCGACGACGTCGTCGACTACCCACGCGTCGCCAAGCGCCTGTTCCGGCACACCGGCATGGCGTGGAACCTCGTCGATCACGCGGCGATCGAGGAGCCCCGCGGCGGCGCCAAGGCGTAACGGCGCGGGCGCTCGGCCGGGACCGCCGCCGGCACGCCTCGGCCGTCGACCCTCCTCACTCGCTTTCGCCCGCCCCATCCGTCGGCTCGCGCCAACGGCGAACGAGGTCGTTGTCGAGGCCCAAGAGATCGAGCCAGCGGCCGACCTGGTGGTCGACCAGGTCGTCGAGGGTGGCGGGCTTGGCGTAGAAGGCGGGCATCGGCGGGGCGACGAGCGCGCCGATCTCGCTCACCTGCGCCATGTTGCGCAGATGGCCCAGATGCAACGGCGTCTCGCGCGGGGCGAGGATCAACCGGCGGCGCTCCTTCAGCGCCACGTCGGCGGCGCGGGTCATCAGGCTGGTGGCGAGGCCCTGGGCGATCTCGGCCAGCGTGCGCATCGAGCACGGCGCGATGATCATGCCGAGCGCGCGAAAGGAGCCCGAGGCCGGGCCGGCGCCGACGTCGGCGTTGTCGTGGACGTGCTCGGCGCGGCGCTTGACGTCGGCGGCGGTGAGCTCGGTCTCGTAGGCGATCGTCATCGCCGCCGCCTTGGAGAGGATGAGGTGGCGCTCGACGCCGATCGTGCCCAGCGCCTCCAACAGCCGCACGCCGTAGACCACGCCGCTCGCGCCCGAGATCCCTAAGACGACCCGCACCGTCGCCCTTCCTCGCCGCGTCGCCCGTCCTCGCCGCGCGGCCCTACCCGGCCGCACCCGGCGCGCGACCTAAGCCGAATGGCGAACCGCGGCATTTCGTAGTAGGCTTCTCGGTCCCTGGGGTCTGGTAAGGAGGATCGACGGATCATGTCGATGCAAGAACACCTTCTGAGCTTGAAGGGCAAGCACGCGTCGCTGGACAAGGCGCTGGGCGACGAGATGCAGCGGCCGCACCCCGACCATACTCTCTGTTCCCGCCTCAAGCGCCAGAAGCTGCGCCTCAAGGAGGAGATCCTCCGCCTCGAGGAGACCACCATCATCCGCCACGCGGGTGCCGACACCGTGCACTGACGTCCCGCGGTGACGCGGCGCCTTCCGCACCTTGGGAGGCGCCGACCACCGCGCCCGCGTCGACCACCGCGCCGGCGCCGATCGCGCTTTCCCCCCGGCGCCGCTCTCAGACCTCCCTCGCCCGTTCCCGCAGCACCGTCTTCTGCACCTTGCCGGTCGAGGTCTTCGGCAACTCGCCGAACACGACCGTCTTGGGCGCCTTGAAATGCGCCAGCTCGTCCCGGCAGTGGGCGATCAACGCCTCCTCATCGGCCTCGGCCCCCGGCTTCAAGGTGACGAAGGCGCAGGGCGTCTCGCCCCAGCGCTCGTCGGGCCGCGCCACCACCGCCGCTTCCAGCACCGCCGGGTGGCGGTAGAGCGCGCCCTCGACCTCGATCGAGGAGATGTTCTCGCCGCCGGAGATGATGATGTCCTTGGAGCGGTCCTTGATCTCGATGTAGCCGTCGGGATGGGTGACGGCGAGATCGCCGGTGTGGAACCAGCCGCCGGCGAAGGCCCTGCCCGTCGCTTGCGGGTTCTTGAGATAGCCCTTGGCGACGACGTGGCCGCGCATCAGGATCTCGCCGATCGCCTCGCCGTCGTGGGGCAGCGGCTCGAGCGTCTTCGGATCCGCCACCTCGAGGCCCTCCAGGACGGGGTAGGGCACGCCCTGGCGCGCCAGCATCCGCGCCTGCGCCTCGGGCGCGAGGTCGTTCCAGCTCTCCTGCCAGGCGCAGACGGTGGCGGGGCCGTAGACCTCGGTCAGCCCGTAGACGTGGGTGACCTCGAAACCGCGCGCCGCCATGCGCTCGAGGATCGCCGCCGGCGGCGCCGAGGCCGCGGTCATCATCTTGACCTCGTGGGTGATCGGTTGGTGCAGCGCGTCCGGGGCGTCGGCGATGAGGCTCATGACGATCGGCGCGCCGCAGAGATGGGTGACGCCGGCCGCGGCGACCGTCGCCAGCACGTTTTCGGCGGTGACGTGCCTGAGGCAGACATGGGTCCCGGCCTCGAGCGTCACCGTCCACGGAAAGCACCAGCCGTTGCAGTGGAACATCGGCAGGGTCCAGAGATAGACCGGTTGATCGCCGAGATCCCAGACCAGCGCGTTGCCGACGGCGTTCAGGTACGCCCCGCGGTGGTGGTAGACCACACCCTTGGGTTCGCCCGTGGTCCCCGAGGTGTAGTTGAGCGAGATCGCCTGCCACTCGTCGGCGGGTCGGTAGGGCACGAACGCCGCGTCGCCCGCCGCCAGCAGGCCCTCGTAGTCGAGCCCGCCCAGCCGCTCGCCCGCGGCCGCGTCGTCGACGATGTCGACGACGTCGATGTCGCGGTCGAGCCGGGCCAGGGCCTGCTTCACGACCGGCGCGAACTCGGTGTCGACGACTAGGACTTTGGTCTCACCGTGCGCCAGGATGTAGGCGATGGTGTGGGCGTCGAGCCGGGTATTGAGGGCGTTCAGGACCGCGCCCGCGAGCGGCACGCCGTAATGCGCCTCCAACAGCGGCGGGATGTTCGGCGCCATCACCGCGACGGTGTCGCCGGGCCCGATCCCGCGCGCCGCCAGCCCGGCGGCGAGGCGCCGGCAGCGCTCGCGCAGCTCCGGGTAGGTCCGGCGCAGCGCGCCGTAGCGCACCGCCACGCGGTCCGGATAGGTGTCGGCGGCGCGGTCGAGGAAGGTGAGGGGTGTCAGCGGGCGGAAATTCGCCGGGTTGCGGTCGAGATCGCGCTCGAAGAGCGAGTGGGCCGGAAACCGGGCCTCGCGGCGCTCGTTCATGCCGTCCTCCCCCCTTCGGACGTGCCCATCGAGCGGGTGTGAGCGCGCCGCCGGCGGCTGTCAACGCGGCGGCGCGCCGGCGCTCGCGACGGTGCGTTCGACGGCGCATGCGACGCCCTGCAATCGATCTTTGTCCCAGTGGAAGGCCCGTCTCGCCTTGCTACACGCGGGTCAACCAGGTGACGCTGCAGGGAGGTCGACAGCATGAGCCTACAGGACGAGGTGCGCGAGCGGTCGTTGCGCGATCCCGACGGCTTTTGGGGTGAGGCCGCCGAGGCCCTCGAATGGGACAAGCGGTGGGACAAGGTGCTCGACGGCTCGCGCGCGCCCTTCTATCGGTGGTTCGTCGGCGGCAAGCTCAACACCTGCCACAACGCGGTCGACCGCCACGTCGCCGCCGGGCGCGGCGCCCAGCCCGCGGTGATCTACGACAGCCCGGTCACCGACACCGTCCGCCGCATCACCTACGCCGAGCTCCAGGACCTGACGGCGCGCTTCGCCGGGGCGTTGAAGCAGCGCGGCGTCGGCTACGGCGACCGCGTCATCCTCTACATGCCGATGGTGCCCGAGGCGCTGATCTCGATGCTCGCCTGCGCGCGGATCGGCGCGATCCACTCGGTGGTGTTCGGCGGCTTCGCCCCGCACGAACTCGCCACCCGCATCGACGACGCCAAGCCCAAGGTCATCGTCTCGGCCAGCTGCGGCATGGAGGGGACGCGGGTCATCCCCTACAAGCCGCTGCTCGATCAGGCGCTCGCCCAGTCCGCGCACCCGGTCGACGCCTGCATCCTGTTGCAGCGGCCGCAGGCGGAGGCCGAGCTCACCCCCGGCCGCGACAGCAGCTGGGACGAGGCCATGGCGGCGGCCGCGCCCGCCGACTGCGTGCCGGTGGAGGCCACCGACCCGCTCTACATCCTCTACACCTCCGGCACGACCGGCCAGCCGAAGGGGGTGGTGCGCGACAACGGCGGCCACGCCACCGCGCTGCTCTGGAGCATGAAGAACATCTACGACGTGCAGCCGGGCGAGGTCTATTGGGCGGCCTCCGACGTCGGCTGGGTGGTCGGCCACAGCTACATCGTCTACGCGCCGCTGTTGAACGGCAACACGACGGTGATCTACGAGGGCAAGCCGGTCGGGACCCCCGATCCCGGCGCCTTCTGGCGGGTCATCGCCGAGCACGACGTGGTGACGATGTTCACCGCACCGACGGCCTTCCGCGCGATCCGCAAGGAGGATCCGCAGGCCGTGAAGATGCACGAATACGACCTCGCGCACTTCCGCGCGCTGTTCCTCGCCGGCGAGCGCTGCGATCCCGACACCTTGATGTGGGCGCAGGAGCAGCTGGGCGTGCCGGTGATCGACCACTGGTGGCAGACCGAGACCGGCTGGTCGATCGCGGCCAACTGCATCGGCCTCGAGAAGCTGCCGATCAAGCCGGGTTCGCCCACCAAGGCCGTGCCGGGCTACGACATCCACGTCCTCGACGAGGAGGGCCAGCCGGTGGCGGACGGCCAGATCGGCGCCATCTGCATCAAGCTGCCGCTGCCGCCGTCCTGCCTGGTGACGCTGTGGCAGAACGACGACCGTTGCGAGCAGGCCTATTACCGCCGCTACCCCGGCTACTACTTGACCGGCGACGCCGGCTACAAGGACGCCGACGGCTACGTCTTCATCATGAGCCGGATCGACGACATCATCAACGTCGCCGGCCATCGGCTCTCGACCGGCGCCATCGAGGAGGTGCTGGCGGGCCACCAGGCCGTCGCCGAGTGCGCCGTCATCGGCGTCCACGACCCGATGAAGGGCGAGCTGCCGCTCGGCCTGGTCGTGCTCAAGTTCGGCGTCGACATGGAGGAGGAGCAGCTCCGCCAGGAGCTCGTCCAGAAGGTCCGCGACGACATCGGCCCCGTCGCCGCCTTCAAGCACGTCGCGGTGGTCACCCGCCTGCCCAAGACCCGCTCGGGCAAGATCCTGCGCGGCACGATGAAGAAGATCGCCGACCACGAGCAGTACAACGTGCCGCCGACCATCGACGACCCGGCGATCCTCGAGGAGATCGACGAGGCCTTGAAGCCGCTCGGCTACGGCTGAACCGGCGGCGGTGCTGGACGCGGAGGCGCTCGAGCGCGTCCTCGTCCGGGCCGCGCGCGAGGGGCGGACGGTGAGCTACCGCCAGCTCCTCGCCATGGCCGACCGCCGCGTCGGCCCCGCCAACGTCCGCGCGCTCGTGCGCGTCCTCGCCGAGGTCTGCCGCCGCAGCGCGGCCAAAGGCGAGCCCGACCTCGCCTGCCTGGTCGTGCGCGAGAAGGACCGCCTGCCGGGCGAGGGCTTCTTCACCGCCGAGGCCGCGACGGGCGAACCGCTCGTGGGCAGCCGCCGCGCCCGCGTCGCGCGGGCGCAAGCCGAGGCGTTCGCCTTCTGGGCGGAGGGCGGGCGCTGACGGCGCTGAGCCGAGCCGCGCGTCAGAGCGCCAGCGTGCGGCTCTCCTCCAGGCCGAAGCCCTGGATGTGGAGGCGGTCGTCGTCGATCTCGACGATGGCGTAGGCGGTCCGGTCCGGGGTTTCGACCATGCCCTTGAGGTTGACGAAGTGCGTGCCGTCGCGTTCGCCGTAATTGCCGGCGTGGTTGTGGCCGTTGAAATAGGCGACGACCGCCGGCGACGCCGTCACCAGGTCGACGAACTCGGTGTCGTCCCACATGTTGTGCCGGTCGTGCGGGTGGACCGGGTAGTGCCCGAACACGACGACGCGCTCGCCGGCGGCTTCGGCCTCGGCCAACTCGTCCGCGAGCCAGGCCTTCTGGGCGTCGCCCATGCCGCCGTTCCAGGGCTCGGCGTTGACCGCGCCCGCCGCCTGCAGCGCGGCGAGCTTGGCCTGCGCCCGCGCGTGGGCCGCGCTGCCCTCGGGGTTGGCGAAGAGGCTGACGTCGTTGCCGTCGACGACGAGGAAGCGAAAGCCCGGCACCGTGAAGCCGTAATGCGCGTCCTTGCGCCCGACCGCGCGCTCCACCGCGTGCAGGTAGTCGGCGGCGACCTCGTAGTCGTGGTTGCCGAGGATGAAGTGGTTGGGGTGCCGCGAGCGCGCGTAGATCGGCAGGATGTCGCCGAAGCTTTGCCAGTGCCGATCGATGATGTCGCCGAGCGTGACGACGAAGGCCAGATCGTGCCGGTTCAGGGTCGCGATCGCCTCGTCGACCTTCCAGAGGCTGTGCGCGTAGTAGCGCGTGCCGTGCGGCGGCACCGGGGCGTACTGGGGATCGGCGATGACCCCGAAGCGTAGGCGGGGTGCGCCCGCCCGGGCGCGGGCGGGGCCGACGACCGCCGGCAAGCTCGGCGGCACCATCAAGGCGGACCCGGCCACGAGCAACTCCCGCCGGCGCGGCATGGCTCATCCTCCTCCTCGGGCATCGGTCGTCGACTATCACGCCTGGATGGCAGGTAGGTGACGGCGCGATGGGCCGCGGCGCTATAGGTTTAAATGCCTATGATGTGCTAAGCTGCCCGCACACAGCCGGAGCGCCGCCATGCCACGCCGCCGACCCACCGCCAAGGAGCGTTCGATCCGGGCGCGCAACCGGGCCAACGCGCAGCGCTCGACGGGGCCGAAGACCGAGGCCGGCAAGGCGCGGGCGGCGATGAACGGGCTGCGCCACGGCCTGTGGTCGGCGCGTCACGACCCGACCGACGAGGCCGAGGTCGCCGCCCGGGCGGCGGCGCTCGCCGATCTCGTCGAGGTGGGCGATCCGGTGGCCGCCGCCGTCGTCGACCGGCTCGCCCGCGCCTGCCACCGGCTCGAGCTGGCGGACGAGCTGGAGCAGCGGCTGCTCGCGGCGCTGGCGGAGGCCGGCGGCGCGCCCGGTGCCGCGCTCGTGAACGACCCGCGCGCGCTCGCCGAGTTCGCCGCCGTCGACCGCTTCCGCGCCCGGGCGCGGCGCGAGCTCGCCGCCGCCACCGCCGATTTCGAGGCCCTTCGCGGCGGCGCCGCGGCGGGCGGACCCGCCGTTGGTGGAGCGAACCCGGATCCGCGGTTTGCGTTTTCGGATCAGGAGGTTACGGGGGAATAGCGAGGCTCAGGGCCGGGCCGCGGCGAGCCGGACGTCGACCTCGCGGGCCTCCAGGGTGAGCGCGCGCAGCGCCAGCCGGCTCTCCTCGATCAGCGCCAGGGCGGCGGTGACGAAGGCGGCGAAGCCGACCGCGCCGGCGACGGCCGCGGCCGCGATGTCGACGCCGAGGCCGGTGGTGACGCCGAGCTGTGACAGCACGCCGCCCACCACCGACAGCATGGTGGCGAGCGCGAACATGCCGGCGGCGAGGTAGAGCCCGGCCATGGCGCGGGCGATGACCTTGGCCCGGCGCTGGCTGGCCTCGAGGTCGCGGCGCAGGATCGGCTCGAGCTCGGGGCCGGCCTCGGCGAGCTCGCCCAACAGATACCGCGCGCGGTCGACCGAGCGGGCGAAGCGGTTGGTGGTCGCCAGCGTCAACAGCGAGGTGGCGTTGGTCAACAGCGCCGGGCCGGCGATGTAGGAGAGGATGACGAAGGGGTTGTCCATGTCGGTGGGCACGGGGCGATCTCCGGCGGTGCTGCGTCGGTGCTGCGTCGGCGGACCCTAGCTGGCGGGCGGCGAACGTCCTAGGTGAGGGGTATGTCCGAGAGCCTCGACCTCACCGGCCGCACCGCGCTCGTCACCGGCGCCAACACCGGCATCGGCCTCGCCACCGCCAAGGGCCTGGCGGCCAGGGGGGCGACGCTGATCCTGCACGGCCGCGACCGCGCCAAGCTCGACCGCGCGGTCGAGGCCGTGGCGGCGGTCGCGGCGGTGCCGATGAGCCGCGTCGTCGCCGACTTCGCGAAGCTCGGCCACGTCGCCCGCCTCGCCCGCGAGGTCACCGCCAAGGCGCCCGCGCTCGACGTGCTGGTCAACAACGCCGGCGTCATCCGCGACCGTCTCGAGCTCACCGAGGACGGCTACGAGACGACCTTTCAGGTCAACCACCTCGCACCGTTCCTGTTGACCAACCTGCTGCTCGACCCGCTGCGCGCGGCGCCCGTGGGCCGCGTCGTCAACGTCGCCTCCGGCGCCCACGGCAGCGTCAAGGGCGTGCCGCTCGACGAGGTGGCCAAGCCGCGGCGCTACCGCACCCTCGACGCCTACGCCCGGGCCAAGGGCTGCAACATCCTCTTTACCCGCGAGCTGGCCCGTCGGCTGGAGGGCGAGCCGGTGGCGACCTGGGCGATGCACCCGGGCGTGGTCGCCAGCGACTTCGGCGCCCACGGCGACGTCCGCGGGCCCTTGCGCTGGACGTTGCGGCTGATCCGCCCGGCGATGCGGACGCCCGAGCGCGGCGCCGACACCGCGGTGTGGCTGGCGTCCGCGGCCGCGCCGCCGCCGTCCGGGGCCTACGTCATCGACCGGCGCGAGGCGCAGCCGCGGCCGTGGGCGCGCGACGACGCCACCGCGGCGCGGCTCTGGGCGCTGAGCGAGCGGCTGGTGGCGCCGCATCTGGGCGAGACCGGCGTCGAAGGTGCGGCATGACCGCGGCGCCCGACCTCGTCGGCCGCACCGCGCTGGTCACCGGCGCCAACGCCGGCATCGGCCGCGCCACCGCGCGCGATCTGGCGCGGCGGGGCGCCAGGGTCCTCCTGCACGGCCGCGACCGGGCCGCGCTCGACGGAGCGCTGGAGGAGGTGGCCGCGCTCGCCGCGACGCCGCCGCAACGCTTCGTCGCCGATTTCGCCCGCCTCGCCGACGTCGCGCGCCTGGCCGACGAGGTCGGCGCCGCGGCGCCGCGGCTCGATCTGCTGGTGAACAATGCCGGGTTGATCCGCGACCGCTACATCCTGACCGACGACGGCATCGAGCTGATCTTTCAGGTCAATCATCTGGCGCCGTTCTTGTTGACGCGGCGGCTCCTGGGCGCGCTGCCGCCCGGCGCGCGGGTGCTGACGGTGGCGTCGAGCGCGCACGCCAACGTCGAGGAGCTGGGGCTCGACGGGCTGGTGCGGCCGGCGAGCTATCGCCCGTTCGACGTCTACGCGCGGTCCAAGGCCTGCAACATCCTGTTCACCCGCGAACTCGCCCGGCGTGTGGCCGCGGCCGACATCGCCGCCTACGCGGTCCATCCGGGCGTCGTCGCCACGCGCTTCGCCCGCGACGGCGACACCGGCGGCTGGCTGCGCGGGCTGGTTAGCCTGTTGCGGCCGCTGATGCGTTCGCCCGAGCGCGGCGCGGACACGCTTTCATGGCTGGCGGGCACCGCCGAGCCGCCGCCGTCGGGCGCCTACGTCGCCGACCGGCGCGAACGCGAGCCGCGCGCCTTCGCCCGTGATCCGGCGACGGCGGCGGCGCTGTGGGCGCTGAGCGAGGAGCTCGTCGCTCCCCACCTCGATGCGGAAGGTCGCCATGAACGAGCAGGCTGAGGCCAGCCTCGACATCCTGCTGCAGCTCGCCGAAGACCCGCGGCGGACCGCACGGCCGGAGGCGGGCCGGAGCTTCGAGGTGGTCTCCGACTACCAGCCCTCGGGCGACCAGCCCCAGGCGATCGACGCGCTCGCGGCGGGCGTGCGCGCCGGCGAGCGCGATCAGGTGCTGTTGGGCGTCACCGGCTCGGGCAAGACCTTCACGATGGCCCGGGTCATCGCCCGCGAGCAGCGCCCGACCGTCGTGCTCGCGCCCAACAAGATCCTCGCCGCCCAGCTCTACGGCGAGATGAAGCAGTTCTTTCCGAACAACGCCGTCGAGTATTTCGTCAGCTACTACGACTACTACCAGCCCGAGGCCTACGTGCCGCGCAGCGACACCTATATCGAGAAGACGGCGAGCATCAACGAGCAGATCGACCGGATGCGCCACGCCGCGACGCGGGCGCTGTTGGAGCGCGACGACGTCATCATCGTCGCGTCCGTCTCCTGCATCTACGGCATCGGCTCGCCCGAGCTCTACTCGCAGATGGTCGTCGCGGTGCAGCCGGGCCAGAAGATCGAGCGCGACAAGCTGTTACGCGCCTTCGTCGAGCTGCAGTACAAGCGCACGCCCTTGGACCTGCAGCGCGGGCAGTTCCGTGCCAAGGGCGACACCGTCGAGATCTTCGCCTCGCACCAGGAGGACAAGGCCTGGCGGATCTCGCTGTTCGGCGACGAGATCGAGAAGATCGTCGAGTTCGACCCCTTGACCGGCGAGAAGACCGGCACGCTGGATCAGATCAAGGTCTACCCCAACAGCCACTACGTCACGCCGCGCCCGACGCTGCAGCGCGCGACCGAGCGCATCAAGGTGGAGCTGGGCGAGCGGCTCGAGGAGTTCCGCGCCCAGGGCAAGCTGTTGGAGGCCGAGCGGCTCGAGCAGCGCACCCACGCCGATCTCGAGATGATGGTGACGACCGGGAGCTGCCCCGGCATCGAGAACTATTCGCGCTATTTGACCGGTCGCAATCCGGGCGAGCCGCCGCCGACGCTGTTCGAGTACATCCCGAAGAACGCGCTCTTCATCGTCGACGAGAGCCACGTCTCCGTGCCGCAGGTGGGCGGTATGTACAAGGGCGACTACGCCCGCAAGGCGACGCTCGCCGAGTTCGGCTTCCGGCTGCCGTCCTGCATGGACAACCGCCCCTTGAAGTTCGAGGAGTGGGAAAAGATGCGGCCGCAGAGCGTCTTCGTCTCGGCGACGCCGGGACCGTGGGAGATGGAGCGCACCGGCGGCGCCTTCGTCGAGCAGGTCATTCGCCCGACGGGGCTGGTCGATCCGCAATGCGAGGTGCGCCCGGTCGAGCATCAGGTCGACGACCTCCTCGCCGAGGCCAGGGCCTGCACCGAGCGCGGCACGCGCGTCCTGGTCACGACGCTGACCAAGCGCATGGCCGAGGACCTGACCGAGTACCTGCACGAGCAGGGGGTGAAGGTCCGCTACATGCACTCCGACATCGACACCCTCGAGCGCATCGAGATCGTCCGCGACCTGCGCCTCGGCAAGTTCGACGTGCTGGTGGGCATCAACCTCCTGCGCGAAGGGCTCGACATCCCGGAATGCGGCCTCGTCGCCATCCTCGATGCCGACAAGGAGGGCTATCTGCGCTCGGAGACCTCGCTGGTGCAGACCATCGGCCGCGCCGCGCGCAACGTCGACGGCAAGGTCATCCTCTACGCCGACCAGATGACGCGCTCGCTCAAGGCCGCCCTCGACGAGACCGAGCGCCGCCGCAACAAGCAGATCGCCTACAACGAAGAGCACGGCATCACGCCGCAGTCGATCAAGAGCCGCATCGGCGACATCCTGCAGAGCGTCGAGGAGAGCGACTACGTCACCGTCGACGTCGGCGAGGACGCGCCCGAGACGCTCGAGGGGATGGATCTGCAGGCCTATATCGGCCAGCTCGAGCAGAAGATGAAGGAGGCGGCGGCCAACCTCGAGTTCGAGGAGGCGGCGCGCGTCCGCGACCAGATCAAGAAGCTCGAGGCGAGCGAGCTCGGCCTCGACAAACCGGGCATGCCGAACCGGTCGAAGGACGACTACAAGCCCCAAAAGCGCAAGCCCGACCGCAAGCCGAAGACACGCAGCGGCAAGGCGGCTGCGAAGGGTGGGCGGCGCTGAACCGGCCGCCGCGTCGGCCGCGGCGGCATGATCGTCGGCGACGCGGTCCGCGACGACGCCTGGCGATCGTCCTACCGCCGTTGGAGAAGCGCGTGCGCACTACGGAAGAGATGCTCGAGGATCTCAGGGTCTGGGTCGAACACGAGACGCCGAGCCACGACGCCGCCCGTGTGAGCGCGCTCGCACGCCACGTCGAGGGCCAGTTCCGCGCGCTCGGGGCCGACACCCGCCGGATCGCCGGCCGCGACGGTCACGGCGACCATCTGCTGGCGACGAGCGGTTGGGGCGACGACCGCGCGCCGGTCTTGATCCTGTGCCATCTCGACACGGTGCACCCCGTCGGCACCCTCGCGGCCAACCCGTTCCGGCTGGAGGGCGACCGCGCCTTCGGTCCCGGAATCTACGACATGAAAGGCGGGGCCTATCTCGCCTACGCCGCCTTCGCCGCGATCGGCGTCGGCGAGACCGCCGGCCTGCGACCGCTGCAGGTGCTCTACACCGCCGACGAGGAGGTCGGCTCGCCGACCTCGCGCGCGCTCATCACCGAGCTCGGCGACGCGGCCCACGCCGTCCTCGTCGTCGAGCCGGCGCGCGACGGCGGCCGCATCGTCACCTCGCGCCGCGGCGTCGCCCGCTACGTCGTCCGCTTCACCGGCCGCCCGGCCCATTCCGGCTCGCGCCACGCCGAGGGTCGCAGCGCGGTGACGGAGATGGCGCGCCAGATCCTCGACTGGGAGGCGATGACCGACTACGCCCGTGACGTCTCGCTCAACGTCGGCATCGTCGAGGGCGGCACCGCCTTCAACACCGTGCCCGAGCGCGCCGTGGCCTATGTCGACCTGCGGGTGCCGACGCCGGCGCTCGCCGAGGAGGCGCTGGCGCGTTTCGAGGCCAGTCGGGCTTACGATCCGGACGTCGCGATGGCGCTCGAGGGCGGGCTCAACCGCCCGCCCTTCGCCGCCAACGCCGCCACCGACGCGCTCTTCGACCGCGCGGCGCCGCTCGCACGGCAGCACGGCTTCACCCTCGAGGGCATCGCCGCCGGCGGCGGCAGCGACGGCAACTTCACCTGGGCCCACACCCCGACGCTCGACGGCCTCGGGGTCGACGGCGACGGCGCCCACACCACCTGGGAACACGTCCGCATCGGCTCGCTCGAGGAGCGCGGCGGTTTCTTGACGGACCTGACGGCGGCGCTGTTGGCCGACGCCTGAGCGGGCCGGGCGGCGGCGCGGCGAGCGACGGAGCGCGGCCATGCTGGCCTGGTTCGAACGGCTGATCGATCCCTATCGCGCGGCGCCCGGCGGTGCCCCGCCCGATCGGCTGTGGCCGTTCTACCTGCACTACGCGCGCCAGATCCGCTGGCTGATCGTGGCGACGCTGGCGGTGGGCCTGTGCGCCGCGCTGGTCGAGGCGGCGTTGTTCGCCTTTCTGGGCCGGCTCGTCGACATGGTGCGGGCGGCCGAGACGCCCGAGCGGTTCTTCGCCGACCACGCCGGGACCCTCCTCTGGATGGGCGCCGTGGCGCTGATCGCGCGCCCCGTGCTCCTCGGCCTGCACGCCCTCTTGATCAACCAGGGGGTGACGGCCGGCTTCACCAACCTCGTCCGCTGGCAGACCCACCGCCGGGTGCTGCGCCAGAGCCTCGGCTTCTTTCAAAACGACTTCGCCGGGCGTATCGCCAACAAGATCGTGCAGACCGGCCCGTCACTCCGCGAGAGCGTCATCCAGGTGGTCGACGCGCTCTGGTTCGTCGCGATCTACACGCTGAGCGCGCTCGCGCTCTTCTGGGACGCCGATGCCAGATTGATGGTGCCGCTGGTGCTCTGGATCGGCGGCTTCGTCGCGGCGATCGCCTATTTCGTGCCCAAGGTGGGCGAGCGGGCGGCGGTGATGTCCGAGGCGCGCTCGACGCTGACGGGCCGTATCGTCGACAGCTACACCAACATGATGACGGTCAAGCTCTTCGCCCACGCCGAACGCGAGGAGCGCCACGCCCGCCGCGCCTTCGACCACCACACCGCCACCTTCAACGCCCAGCTGCGGGTGGTCACCATCATGGAGGTGACGATCTGGGCGCTCAACGGCACGCTCATCACCACCACTGCGGCGCTCGCGCTCTGGCTCTGGTCGCAGGGCCTGGTCACCGTCGGCGCCATCGCGCTCGCGGTCGGCCTGGTCATCCGCCTGGTCGACATGAGCGGCTGGATCATGTGGGTCTTGACCTCGATCTTCGAGAACATCGGCACCGTCCAGGAAGGCATGGAGACCATCGCGCAGCCGCACACCGTGGTCGACCGGCCCAACGCGCCGGCGCTGCAGGTGAGGCGCGGCCGAATCGCCTACGAGCACGTGACCTTCCACTACGGCAAGGGCAGCGGCGTCATCGAGGACCTGTCGCTCACCATCCGGCCGGGCGAGAAGGTGGGCCTCGTCGGGCGCTCGGGGGCGGGCAAGTCGACGCTGGTGAACCTGCTCCTGCGCTTCTACGACCTCGAAGCCGGCCGGATCCGCATCGACGGCCAGGACATCGCGCAGGTGAGCCAGGACAGCCTGCGCGCGCGGATCGGCATGGTCACCCAGGACACCTCGTTGCTGCACCGTTCGATCCGCGACAACATCCTCTACGGCGATCCCACCGCCGACGAGGACGCCGCTTGGTCGGCCGCCCGCAAGGCCCACGCCGACGGCTTCATCCCCGAGCTCGAGGACGCCCGCGGCCGGCGCGGCATGGACGCCCATGTCGGCGAGCGCGGGGTCAAGCTCTCGGGCGGCCAGCGGCAGCGCATCGCCATCGCGCGGGTGCTGTTGAAGGACGCCCCGATCCTGATCCTCGACGAGGCCACCTCGGCGCTCGACAGCGAGATCGAGGAGGCCATCCAGGAGCAGTTCGCCAACCTGATGCAGGGCAAGACGGTCATCGCCATCGCCCATCGCCTGTCGACCATCGCGGCGATGGATCGGCTGGTGGTGATGGACCAGGGCCGCATCGTCGAGGAGGGCGGCCACCACGAGCTCGTCGCCAAGGGCGGGCTCTACGCCCAGCTCTGGCGCCGCCAGTCGGGCGGGTTCCTCGCGCCGGACGCGGCGGCGGGTTAGCGGGTGGCGACGCTCGACATCGCCGGGCTCACCGTCCGCGACCGCGTCGGGGTCCCCGACCTGGTCGCGGCGCTCGTGGGCGAGCTCCTGGCGCTGCCGGGCGCGGATCCGGCGCTGTTCGCACGCATTACCTTGAGCCCCAAGCGCGTCGGCATCGTCCACGGCAAGTGCCGCTATCCGCGGCCGGCGAACGGCAGGGGACCGGGCCGCGAATTGGAGCGGCAGGGCTACGTCCTGACGGCGGCGGTGCGCACCGATCCCGAGGCCTATCCCTGCGGGCTCGGCCATTGGGGGGCGATCCGCGCGCCCAAGACCAAGCAGGGCTGGCGCAGCGGCCCGGTCGTCTACGAGTTCGGCGCGATGCCGCCGGCGGCCGGCTTCGTCCTCGCCCACGAGCTGGCGCACGTGGCGCTGCGGCAGAAATGGGTGGCGGTGAAGAACACCGAGGCCGTCACCAACGCGCTGGCGCTGCACTGGTGCGCCCGCGCCGCGTTGCACGTCGCGGTCCGTACCACCCGCCGCCGCGACCGCATCGTCGCGCCGGGCGAGGTGCTGGGGCTGGAGCGGCCCCGTCAGTTCTGGCTGTGGTAGGCGGTCATCGCGGAATCGGCTCGGGCCGTTGCGGGCCGGACATGGCCACGATGTGGACATCGCCGGCGCGTTTCTCGAGCGTGAAGCGACGTTCGTCGATGCCGCGACACGATCCGCCTCCACCGACGCCGACGCGGGCGGCGCCGTTGTCGCCGTCGAGACGGGCCTCGTCGAGCCAGCTGTAGCGCACCGACGCGACGATCTCCTCCTCGGTTTCGTCGATGACGGTGGCCGACAGGATGGCGTCGATGCGCGGCATCGGGCAGGCCGCGTTGCGTTCCCAGGCGCGTTGGCGATAAAAATGCCGGATGTCGCGACCGAGGTTCTCGTAGCCCAGCACCGTGTTGAAGCCGACTCCCGGGCTCACTTGGCTGCAGGCCGCGAGGCCGAGGAGGGTGGCGAGCGCCGGCACACCCAGACGACGACGGTCACAACGGATCATGGCCATCCACAGCCCTGTCGGGGCGCACCCGCTTGGGGGATAGCGCCATCGCGAGCACGGGAAAGCGTGATGAAACAGTGGTCGGAGTGGCGTGATTCGAACACGCGACCCCCGCCTCCCGAAGACGGTGCTCTACCAGGCTGAGCTACACTCCGACGAGGCGCCGTACGGTCTTACCGATCGCGCCTGACACCGCCTAGTAGGCGCGTTCGATGCAGAAATCAACCAGGTCCAACATCGCCGCGCGCTCCTCGGAGGCGGCGAAGCGGTAGAGGGCGCGTCGCGCCGCCTCGCCGCGCTCTTCGGCGCGACGGATGGTGGCGCCGATGGCGTCGTGGCGTCGCAGGATCTGGAGCGCGCGGGCCAGATCGCCCTCGCGCTGCTCGCCGTGATCGATGACCCGTTCCCAAAAGCGTCGCTCGTCGCCGTCGCCGGCGGCGTAGGCGAGCACCACCGGCAGGGTGACCTTGCCGTCGGCGAAGTCGTCGCCCACCGTCTTGCCGAAGGCGACGTCCTCGGCGCCGTAGTCGAGCGCGTCGTCGATCAGCTGAAAGGCGACGCCGATGTCTCGACCGTAGTCGGCGAGCGCCGCGGCGTCGGCCTCGGGTCGACCGGCGACGACGGCGCCGATTTCCGCCGCGGCCTCGAACAGCTTCGCGGTCTTGGCCTCGATCATGGCGAAATAGGCCGCCTCGGCGGTGGTGCTGTCGTTGGCCGTCATCAGCTGCATGACCTCGCCCTCGGCGATGACGGCCGAGGCGTTGGAGAGGATCCGCAGCACGTCGAGGCTGCCGTCGGCGACCATCAGCTGGAAGGCGCGGCTGAAGAGAAAGTCGCCCACCAGCACCGGCGCCTTGTTGCCCCAGAGCGCATTGGCGGTCTCGCGCCCGCGCCGCAGATCGCTGGCGTCGACGACGTCGTCGTGCAACAGCGTCGCGGTGTGGATGAACTCGACGCAGGCGGCGAGGTTGACGTGACGGTCGCCTTCGTAGCCGCACATCCGGCCCGCGATCAGCGTCAGCATCGGCCGCACCCGCTTGCCGCCGGCGCCGACGAGGTGACGCGCGAGCTGCGGGATGAGCTCGACCGGGCTCTCCATCTCCCGCAAGATCACGGCGTTGACGCCGACCAGCTCGCCACGCACGAGCGCCTGCATGCGATCCAGGCGATCGTGAGACGGCGTAGCGTCGAGGCGCGTCGCGGGGTCTGCGTTCACGACGTGGGATCCTTTGACGACCAAAGATTGACGCTAGCTAGCATGAGGCTTCAACGGCTGGCAAACCACCGTGAGCGGCGATGGACCGCACCCCCGAGCGATGATCGAACTCCTGCGAACCAACGACCTCGTCTACCTGTCCTGGGCGTCGGCGGTGCTGCGCGCCCACGGCATCGAACCCTTGATGCTCGACCACCACGCCGCGGCGATCGAGGGCAGCATCGGCGCCATCCCGCGCCGACTGATGGTGCTCGACGAGGACGCGTCGCGCGCCCGGTGGCTGCTCGAGAGCGAGGGCCGCGGCGACGCCGATGCCCCCGACTGAGGTCGGCGGCGATTGGACCACGGACCGCCTGCTCGGCGGCCGCCTCGTCGTTCGCCAGCCGCGCCGGGGCTACCGCATCGCCATCGACACGCTGCTCCTGGCCGCCGCCGTGCCGGCGCGGCCGGGTGCGCGCCTGATCGAGCTCGGCGCCGGCGTCGGCGGGGCGGCGCTCGCGGTCGCGACACAGATCGGAAGAGCGTCGTGTAGGGAAAGAGTGTAGATCTCGGTGGTC
>CAZCVH010000007.1:17606-25933 GCA_964502115.1 uncultured Geminicoccaceae bacterium | reverse complement strand
CGATCCGCTCGGCGGTGCCGTCGTTCGCACGGAAGACGAAAGCGCGCTCGCCGACCCGCAGGATCGCGGTCTCGGGCACGAACAGGGCCTCCTCGCGCACCGCCACGGTGAGCGCCACGTCCACGAAGGCGCCGGGGCGGAGACGCTCGGGCTCGGTCGCTTCGAGCGGGGCGATCGCGGTGAAGGTGCGGGTAGCGGTCTGTGCCGCGGGCGTCAGCGTCGAGACCGTCAACCTCTGCCCGCCGAGGGTGACGGTCGCACCAGGCTCGACCCGAGCGGCCACCCGCTGCGGCACGTCGAAGTGCACCTCCAGGCTGTCGACGCTGTAGAGCGAGGTGATGGTGGCGCTGGGCTCGACGAAGCTGCCGGGGCTGACCTCGACCACGCCGACGCGGCCCGCGAACGGGGCGAGCACGCGGCGGTCGCGCAGCCGGACCCGGGCGCGCTCGACGTCGGCCTCGGCGCTCTCGTAGGCCGCCCGCGCGGTTTCGACGCGCTGCTCGGCGGCGAACTCCTCGCCGGCGAGCTCGCGGGCGCGTTTCAGCTCCGCCTCGGCCTCGGCGAGCGCGGCCTCGGCGGCGGCGAGGGCGGCGCGCTCCTCTTCTTCTTCGAGGCGCAGGATCAGGTCGTCGCGGTCGACCCGATCGCCGTCCTCGATCGGCAGCTCGGCGATGATGCCGGCGGCTTCGACCGTGAGGCGCACGCTGTCGCGGGCGTGGATCTCGCCGACGGTGCGAAAGCGCTCGCGCGCCGCGGCGCTGGCGACCGGGGCCAGCTCGACCACGCTCACCCGCGGTGGTTCGTCGGCCCGCTCGGTGCCGGAGGCGGCGTCGCGTTGCCACCACCACCAGCCGCCCGCGACGAGCGCGGCGGCGACGAGCACCACCGCGGCGACCAGCATCCTCATAACCTCTCCTGGGGAGCCGACCCGGAACGCTTGTGGGAACGGCGGGAGGGTTCGAAAGTTCCATTACGCGACGACCGGGTGCCGCGGCGCCGGGCGCCAGGTTCAGCTTCGATTCACGGCTCGCGCGCGAGGCTCGCGCCGACCAATCACGAGGGAGATCGACATGATGAACGCGCCGCTTCGCACGGCCGCGCTCACCATGGTCGCCGCCACCGTCGCGTTCGCGGGTTCCGCGCTCGCCCCCGGTGACGCGGCGGCGCAGACGGTGCAGAGCCAGCTGCGCGAATTGCAGGGAGCGGACTACAGCGAGGGCTACGCGCCCCTGGTGAACGCGGTCATGCCGGCGGTGGTCGCCGTCCGGGTCGAGCGCGAGCCGCAGCAGACCGCGCAGAACATGCCGTTTCAGGGCAACCCGAGCATGCGCGAGTTCTTCGAGCGCTTCTTCGGGGACCCCGGGGGACCGAGCCCGGGTCCCGGGCCCGGTCCCGACGGACCGCCGCAGGGGCGGCCGCAGACGGGCCTCGGCTCCGGGTTCATCATCTCCGAGAACGGTCTCGTGGTGACCAACGCCCACGTCGTGGGCGACGCCGGCGACGTCGAGATCCGGCTCAACGGGGGTGATCGTACCTTCGACGCCACGGTGCGCGGCGTCGATCCGCTGACCGATCTGGCGCTCTTGAAGATCCAGGCCGACGAGCCGCTGCCCTACGTCTCCTTCGGGAACAGCGACGAGGTCGAGGTGGGCGACCGCGTCGTCGCCATCGGCAACCCGTTCGGTCTCGGCGGCAGCGTGACCTCGGGCATCGTCTCCGCCTTGAGCCGGCGGATCGGCGCCGGGCCCTACGACGACTTCCTGCAGATCGACGCGCCGATCAACCGCGGTAATTCGGGCGGACCGACCTTCGACCTCGACGGCAACGTCGTCGGCGTCAACACCGCGATCTTCTCGCCCTCCGGCGGCAGCATCGGGATCGGCTTCGCCATCGCCTCCAACCTCGCCCGCGACGTCGTCGCCGATCTCGAGGACGACGGGCAGGTCAGCCGCGGCTGGCTCGGCGTCGGCATCCAGGACCTCGAGCCCCAGCTCGCCCGTGAGCTCGGCCTGGAGGCGGAAACGTCCGGCACGGTGGTGACCCAGGTCCAACCGCAGAGCCCCGCCGACCGGGCCGGCTTTCAGACCGGCGACGTCATCACCGCTTTGAACGGCGAGACGATCGAAGGCGCCAGCGCCCTCAGCCGCGAGGTCGCCGGCATCGATCCGGATGAAACCGCGCGCTTCACCGTCGTGCGCGGCGGCGACGAGCAGGAGATCGAGGTCGAGCTCGCCGAACGGCCGCAAGGCGAGGTCCGCATGGGACAGGGGCCGGGCCGCCAGCAGCCGCAAGAGCCCGACGCCCCCGACACCACCTCGCTCGGTCTCGCGCTCGCGCCGTTGAGCGACGAAGCCCGCCGGGAGCTCGGCATCCCCGGCGATCAGGGCGTCGCCGTCCGCGCCGTCGAGCCGGGCGGCCCGGCGGCCGAGGCCGGCCTGCAGCAGGGCGACGTCATCCTCGAGATCGGTCGCCAGGCGGTCGGCTCGCCCCAGGAGGCGGCGCAACGCATCACCCGGCTCGTCCGCAACGAGCGCGAGCGTATGCTGGTGTTGATCAACCGTGGCGGCGGTCAGCGTTTCGTCACCGTCCCGCTCAACGTCTCGTAGGACCGACGCCGGACGGTGCCGACCAAACGGGGCCGGTGCCCAGGTACCGGCCCTTTCGCGTCGGTGCAACTCCCCCGACCCTTTTGCGCCGGGGGCGGTGCCCAGGCACCTCCCCTTTTGCGTGGTGCGTCCGCGCCGACGACGCGCGGCTTGCGCCCGCGCTCACTCGGAGGCCTGCTCGGCGGTGTCCTCGACCGCTTCGCCGGCGCTTTGGAGGTCTTCGCCCACGCCTTCGATCGTGTTGCAGGCGGCGGCGAGACCGCCCAGCAGCAGGGCGACGGCGAGAGTGCTCATGCGGCGGGTGAGGGGCATCGCGAACATCCTCGGTTGCGCACGCTATGAACCCGCACCCGCCGCGGCGGGTTCCGCTCAGCCGCCGGCGGTGAACAGGCGCGCGAGCGACGCCAGGTAGAGCAGCAGCACCAGCACGCTCTCGAAGCCGATGCGCGCCGGGCCGAAACGGTCGCGCTTGAGCATGCCGAGCGCCAGCACCGTGGTCATCAGGATCGAGAGCGCGATCAAGAGCACGTGGTCGGGCGTGAAGGCGTGGTAGAGGCTGCCGTCGCGGTAGGCCGCATCGCTCAGTGCCAAAAACAGCACGTCGTAGGCGTTGCCGCCGATGATGCCGCCGACGGCGAGCTGCAACGCCCCCCGGCGCACCGCGGCGACGGCGGTGACGAGCTCCGGCAGCGAGGTCACCAGCGCGGTGAAGGCGGCGCCCACCGCGGTCTGCGAGAGACCCGTAACGCCGGCGAGCGCGACCGCGACCTGGCCGAGCGCGAAGCCGGCGAAGCCGGCGACGGGCACCAGCAGCGCGAAGCTCAGCCAGGGTGCGCGGGCGGGCAGCTCGGCGTCGGCGAGCCGGCGCTCCCGCACGAGCGGCGTCGGCCGCCACATCGGCCGGCGCTCGGCGCTGTCGATCAGCCGCAGCCCCGACAGATACACGACGAGCAGGAGCGGGCTCAGCGGGTGGATCGCGAACAGCGTCACCGCCGGCAGGTTCATCGCCACCAGCGGCAGGCTCAACAGGCCGATCAGCAGCATGCTCTGCATCAGCGTCGAGACCGACGCGGCGGCGTATTCGAGGTTGGCGCGCCGATAAACGAGGTCGGCGACGGCGAGGAACGCGGTCTGAACGACGATGCCGCCGATGGCGTTGCCGATGGCGAGATCGGCGTAGCCCTGAAAGGCCGTCGCGATCGACAGCACCGTGCCCGGCAGCGAGGTCGTGGCCCCCAGCAAGAGCGCGCCCACCAGCGCCGCCGACAGCCCGGTGATCTCGGCGATCTCGTCGGCCTTGCGGGTGAGCAACGTGCCGCCCACGAGGATGACGCCCGCGAGAGCGAGGAAGGCGGCGACGAGCAGGGCGAGCGGCCAGCTCGACGGGTCGAATGGGTTCACCGGCTCAGGGCACCTTGTGCATCTCGCGCCGTACCTGCGCGTAGGACAACAGCGCGAACAGCGCCGAGCCGCCGACGATGTTGCCCGCCAGCGTCGGCAGCAGGAAGCCGAAGACGGCGGTGTCGACGCCGATCTCGCCGATGAACATCAAAAAGTTCGCCTCCACCGCGCCGGCGACGACGTGGCTCAGCTCGGCCAGCGCGATGAGGTAGGTGATCAGCAACACGACCCAGATCGCGGCGGTCTCGGCGGCCGGCAACAGCCACACCATGGTGGCGATCAGCCAGCCGGCGACGATACCGCGCCAGAACATCTCGGCCGTGCTCAGCTCGAAGAAGTGGCGCGCGACCGCGGTCATCGCGGCGTACACCTCGGGCTCGAACAGCGGCGCGTGGGCGAACAGCCCGGCGATGACCAGGGTGCCGAGCAGGTTGCTCGCCAGCACCAGCCCCCACAGCCGCAGCATCCGCCTGAACTCGCCGAACTCGGCGGCGCCGATCACCGGCAGGACGGCGGTGATCGTGTTCTCGGTGAAAAGCTGCTGGCGGCCGAGCACGACGATCAAAAAGCCGGTGGTGTAGCCGAAGCTCGCCACCAGGTGCCGCCACGGCGCTTCCGGCAGATAGGCGTACAGCACGCCCTCGGCGACGAGCGAGAACGCGATCGAAAGCCCGGCGGCGAAGCCCGACCAGAAGAGCGACGCGGTCGGGCGGGCGAGCTCGCGCACCCCCTCGGCGCGGACGATCTCGTAGATGATCGCCGCCCGCAGCCGCACCCGGCCGGCGATGTGGCCGGCCTCGACGTCGTCGATCGGTACCGCGGGCCGGTGCGGGACGTCCCGTCCGTTCAACCGCCGGCCCTATCGCCCGGGCCGAAGGCGCAGGACCTCCACGACGACGCTCGCGACGAACAGAAGCACGAAGACGACGAAGAGGATCTGGGCGATGTCCGCCGCGACGGCGGCGATGCCGCCGAAGCCGAGCAAGCCGGTGACCACGGCGAGCACGAGGAAAAGGAGCGTCCAGCCGAGCATGGTGCTTCTCCCCGAAGATGGCTGATCGATACGATCTCTCTGCGGCGGGTCAACGCGGTCGCGGGCGGGGATGTTCCTGGCCGCGCTCAAAGCACCGTCACGCCTTCCTGCTTGGCCTTTTCCTCGGGCTCGACGTGGATGGTGACGATGGCGCCGTCCAGTTCGTGCTTGAGCGCCGCCTCGATACGGTCGCAGACGGCGTGGGCCTCGGCGACGGTCCAGTCCCCCGGCACCACCAGGTGGAACTCGACGAACGACGCGCGGCCGGCGTGGCGGGTGCGGACGTCGTGGGCCTCGAGCGCACCGGTGGCGCTGACCGCGATGGCGTAGCGGATGCGCTCGAGCGTCTCCGGGTCGGGCGCGGCGTCCATCAACCCGGCGACCGAGCGGCGCACCAGCCGCTGGCCCATCCAGAGGATGTTGATCGCCACGAGCCCGGCGAGAAGCGGGTCGAGGATCGCCAGGTCGAGCGTCACGGCGAGGCCGATGCCGGCGATCACCCCCACCGAGGTCACCACGTCGGCGAGCAGATGACGGCCGTCGGCACCGATCGCCGGCGAGCGCCAGCGGCGGCCCACGCCGATCAGATAGGCCGCCCACGCCGCGTTCAGCACGGTCGCCACGCCGTTGAGCGCGAGCCCGGTCCAGGCGGCGTCGAGGGTGCGGGGTTCGAGCAGCGCGCGGCCGGCCTCGTGCAGGATGACGATGGCGGCGATGACGATCAGACTGCCCTCCACCACGGCGGACAGGTATTCGGCCTTGTGGTGGCCGTAGGGATGATCGGCGTCGGCGGGCTGGGCGGCGACCCAGAGCGCCCACAGCGCCAAGCCGGCGGCGACGACGTTGACGATGCTCTCCAGCGCGTCGGACAGCAGGGCGACCGAGCCGGTCAGCGCCCAGGCGGCCAGCTTGAGCGCGAGCACGGCGAGGCCGACGCCCATGCTCACGAGCGCGGTGCGCAGCGTGCGATCCCCCAGGAGCGTCGCCATCGCGGCGGTCCCTCAGCGCCCGGCGGCGCCGCGGACCCGCCGTTGCCGCTGCGCCGGCACGAGCGGACCTGCCGGGTCGGGTGGCGGCGGCCGGTGGCGGCTCCAAACGCCCCTTTGGTCCGGCGTCGCGATCACGGCTGGGCTCTCGTGCGGCGGTGGTGAGGGTCGGGGGACGGCGTCGGACCACCAAATCAAAGACTTAGTGGTGTGCACGACGTTCAACGGAAGGACTCTTACCTTGAACTCGCACCAGTAGCGTCGCGCGCGCGGGCTGTCACCCGCCCAGGCGACGCCGGCCGCGTGCCGCGACGAGGGCGGGCACGCCCGCGGTGAGGGCGGACTCGCAGACCCTGGCGGGCATGGCCCTGGACGTCCCCGGCGTCGCCCCGGTCACCTTCCCGATCCGGCTCGCCGCGGCCGAGGGCGCGTACCCGCCAGCTGTCGCGATCTGCTCGCCCGGCGGGGGTGAACGCGGCGGCACGATCGCCGCTCAGCGGGCCGGATAACGCCCGTCGAGATGGGCGAGGAAGGCGTCGGTGCCCAAGGGCGCGCCGGTGGCGTCCTCGACGAGCGGCTCGAAGGCGACCGAGCGGGCGCGGTGGTGGACGTGGGTCCTGAGCCAGTCGAGCAGCGGGCGGAAGTCGCCGCGGCGCAGCCGACCGTCGAGCTCGGGAATGGCCGCCTCCGCCGCCTTGAAGAGCTGGGCGGCGAGGAGCGCGCCCAACGAGTAGCTCGGGAAGTAGCCGAAGGCGCCGGCGGGCCAGTGGATGTCCTGAAGACAGCCGGTGGCGTGGTCGGGCGGGGTGACCCCGAGGAGCTCGCGCATCCCTTCGTTCCAGGCGTCCGGCAGATCCGCGACCTCCAGCTCGCCCTCGATCATGGCGCGCTCGAGCCGCCATCGCAGGATGATGTGCAGGGGATAGGTCGCCTCGTCGGCGTCGACCCGGATCAGGCCGCGTTCGACGTGGTGGTAGAGCGCTTCGAGGTTCTCGGGTGCGAGCGCCGGCTCGTCGCCGAACGCCTCGCGCAGGCGCTCGCCCAGAAACCAGATGAAGGCCGGCGAGCGGCAGGCCTGCATCTCGACGATGAGGGACTGGCTCTCGTGCAGCGTCATGCCGCCGGAGCGGCCGACGGGCTGCTGGCGCCACTCGGCCGGCAGGCCCGCTTCGTAGAGGGCGTGGCCGGTCTCGTGCAGCACACCCATGAGCCCGCTGGCGACGTCGCTCTCGTCCCAGCGAGTGGTCATGCGGATGTCGTCGGGGTTGCCGCCGCAAAAGGGGTGCGCGCTCTCGTCGAGCCGGCCGCGCTCGAAGTCGAAGCCGAGCCGCTCCATCAGCGCGGTCGCGATGCCGCGCTGCTCGAGGGCGGCGAAGCGCTTGGTCGGCTTCACCGGCTGGCGCTGCTCGGCGAGGAAGCGCTCGATGCGCGGCGGCAGCTCGGTGGCCAGCCGCTCGAACACGGGTGCGATCCGGTCGCCATGGATGCCGGGCTGGAAGTCGTCGAGGCAGGCGTCGTACGGGCTCAAGCCGAGCGCCCCGCCCTTGGCCCGGGCGACCTCGCGGGTGAGCCGCACCACCTCGGTGAGCTCCGGTTCCAGCGCCTTGAAGTCGCCGGCCGGGCGCGCCGTGCGCCAGGTCATCTCGGAGGCCGAGGTGGCGCGCGCGAGGGCGCCGACCAGCTCGCCCGGCACGGCGACGGCGCGGACGTGCGCCCGCTTCATCTCCTCGAGGTTGGCGCGCTCCCAGGGCTCGGCGAGCGCCTCCTCGCCGGCTGCCTCTACGAGTTCGGCGACGGCGGGGTCGGTCAGGAGCTCGTGCGCCATGACCTCGAGCTCGCCCAGCGCCTCGCCGCGGCCGGCGTTGGCACCGGGCGGCATGACCACCTGGCGGTCCCAGGACAGGACCGAGAGCGCGTGGCCCAGCCCGGAGAGACGGCTAAAGCGGCGTTCGAGCGCCTTGTAGGCGGACATCGCTCACCTCGTCGGTAGGGGGCAACGGCTTGGGCGCCGCACGCACCAGCCAGAGCAACAGGCTCAACAGCAAGAACAAGGCGACGCCCGTAGCCTGATGGACCACCGCCGTCCAGATCGGCACCTGCCACAGGATGACGAGCGCGCCCCAGACCACCTGCACGCCCACCAGCACCGGCACCGCCAGCAGAAAGCGGCGGATGAGGCGGTCGCCCTGGCGCCAGGCGAGCCAGAGCAGGCCCACCGTCGCCACGGCGGTGATCGCGGCGAGCGCGCGGTGGAAGACGTGCACGCGCACGAGCGGGTCGTCGAGCGCCGGCAGCCAGACG
>CAZCVH010000007.1:0-17506 GCA_964502115.1 uncultured Geminicoccaceae bacterium | reverse complement strand
GCGGTGGAAGACGTGCACGCGCACGAGCGGGTCGTCGAGCGCCGGCAGCCAGACGCCGTTGCAGTCGGGCCAAGTGTAGCAGGCGAGGCTGGCGCCGCTCTTCGCCGTCACCGCGGCGGTGACCATGGTCAACAGCGCGGCCAGCCAGGCCGCACCCGCCATCAGCCGCGGCCCTTCGCCGATGGGCGCGGTCGGACGCGGGCAGGAGGCGACGAAGAGCCGGGCCATGACCGCGAAGATGACGAGCGCGTTGGCGAGATGGACCGCCACCGACCACGGGCTGTTGGCGTCGAAGACGGTGATGCCGCCGAGCTTGGCCTGGATCGCCAAGAGCAGGGTCAAGAGCACCGCCCAGCTCACCAGCTCGGGGCGCTGCTGGCGGTGCCAGAGCGCGAGACCCAGGACGACGAGGACGAGCGGGCCGACGACGAAGCCGGCGATAGCGCGGTGCACCCACTCCAGCATGACCTGGAAATAGGTGTAGCCGACATCGCCCAGCGCGGCGAAGTCGCCGGGGGTGACGACCCACTGGCCGTAGCAGGTGGGCCAGTCCGGACAAGAGAGACCGCTGTTGGTGGCGCGCACCCAGGCGCCGAGCACGATGAGCCCGTAGGTGGCGGCCAGCGTGAGGCCCAAGCTCCAGCGCAGCGCCTTCACCTCGTCTCCTTTGCGCGCTTTCGCCCGTAGAGGGCGTAGATCACGACCAGCGCGACCGCGAGGCCGTACCACGTGATCGCATAACCCAGATGGTTGTTGGGCAGGTTCACCGCCATGGGCTGCGGCACCGGCACCGCCGGGCCGGGAGGCAGCACGCCCTCGCTCGCCACCAGCACCACCGGCAGGACGTCGGCGCCGAAGACACGGGCGAGCGCGTCGCGGTCGTACCAGTACCAGCGGTTGGCGCCCGGGTCGTTGGCGGGCATCGGCCAGCCACGGGAAAGATCGGCGATCCAGCGCACGGGACCCGTCAGCGTCACCTCGGCTTCGGGCGTCTTCACCGGCGGCGCGTCCTCGGCGAGCCAGCCGCGGTTGACGACGAGCGCGCGCCCGTCCGCGAGCCGGGCGAGCTGGAGGACGTCGTGGCCGGGCCGGCCCTGCTGACGCTCGACGCGGTAACGCAGCGCCGGCTCCGCCTGCAGCTCGGCGGTCACGCGCATCGGCCGATGGGCGAACTCGGGGCCGAGCTCGGCGGTGGCGGGCAGCGCGACGGCCGGTTGCGCGTGCCGCGCCTCCAACATCGCGATGAGCTCCGTCTTCCACTCGAGGCGCTGGACCTGCCAGGTGCCGAGCGCGAGCAGCAGCGGCAGGCCGACGACGAGGGTCAGCGTCGCCGAAAGACCGGGGCGGAAGCGGAGGGCGTGTGCGGCCACGCGTCCCTCAGAACGTGATCTCGGGCGTCACGGCCACCTGGTGGGTGGCCCCCCACATATAGACGCAGACGAAGAGGAACAGCCAGACGACGTCGACGAAGTGCCAATACCAGGCGGCGGCCTCGAAACCGACATGCTTATCCGCGGTCATCGCCATCTGATAGGCGCGCACGGTGCAGACGATCAGGAAGATGGTGCCGACGAGGACGTGGAAGCCGTGAAAGCCCGTCGCCATGAAGAAGGTCGAGCCGTAGACGCCGGCCTGTAGGGTCAGGCCTTGATGCATCACCTCGATGTACTCGTAGACCTGAAAACCCAGAAAGACGGAGCCGAGTGCGACGGTGATCAACAGCGCTTGGAAGGCAACCTGATTGTCGCCTTCCCGGACGGCGTGATGGGCCCAGGTGAGGGTGGTCCCGGAGAGCAGGAGTAAGAGGGTGTTGAGGAGCGGGATGCCGAACACCGGCACCGCGTGAACCCCCTCGGGCGGCCAGGCGGAGGCCATCGTCTCCGGCGGGACCAACGCGCCCCAGAAAAAAGCCCAGAAGAAGGCGAGGAAGAAAAAGACCTCGGAAACGATGAAGAGCGCCACCCCGGTGCGCAGGCCGCCCGCCACGCTGCGGCTGTGCGCACCGTCGCGGCTCTCGCGCAGCACATCGCGCCACCACAGCGCCATCGTCGCCAGGACGCCGGCTAGGCCGACGAAGGTCAAGACCGTGCCGAGCGCCGAGTCGTGCATCCACATCGCGGCGCCGACGACCAGGATGAAGGCCGAGATCGCACCGGTGAACGGCCATGGGCTCGGATCGACCAGATGGTAGTCGTGCTCGGGTTCGTCGTGGTGTTGCGCCGGTGTTCCGGCGTGGGTGGCCATGTTCTCCTCCATCGCGGCCCGCTCCCTCGCTCGCGGCGTCAGCTCTCGGCCGCGTCGCCGGCGTCGCTTGTGCCGGCCAGCTCGTCGGTCGCACGCTCGGCCAGAAAGAAGGTGTAGGAAAGGGTGATCGTCTCCAGCTCCGCCGTGTCCGGGTCGTCGAGGATCGCCGGATCGACGTAGAACGACACCGGCATCTCGGCCGTCTCGCCGGGCATGAGCGGCTGTTCCTCGAAACAGAAGCAGTCGATCTTGGAGAAATACGGCCCGGCGTCGTAGGGCGTGACGTTGAAGGTGGCGGTGCCGACGAGCGGGCGGTCGGTGGTGTTGGTGGCCTCGTAGAAGGCGAGGCGGTTCTCGCCGATCTTGACCTCGACGGTGCGCTTCACCGGCTCGAAGCGCCAGCCGAGACCGGGGTCGATGTCGGCGTTGAAGCGCACGATGATCGTGCGGTCGAGCACTTCCACCGGACTTTCCCCGGCCACCTGCGTCGTGCCGCCGTAGCCGGTCACGCGGCAGAACCAGTCGTAGAGCGGCACCGAGGCGGCGGTGAGCCCAACCATCGCGGCGATGACGCCGACGCCGAGCAGGGCGGTGCGCGTGTTGCGGTTCATCAGCTCGGCCCCCCGACCTTGACGACGGTCACGAGGTAAAAGAGACCCACGAGACCCACCAGCACACCCGCCAGCGCCAGATTGCGGCGCCGCAGCCGACGGCGGAATTCGGGGTCGTCGCTCCTCACGACCACCATCCTTGCACCCCGTAATCGACCATCAACGCCGACAGCACGCCGAACAGGTAGACGATCGACACCTTGAACGCCCGCATCGCCCGGCTCTCGCGCGGATCACGCCAGAGCTGGACGGCGTGCCAAGCGTACCAGCCACCGAGCCCCGTGGCGGCGACGCCGTAGACCCAGCCCGTGAGGCCGAGCGCGAACGGCGCCAGCGAGGTCGCGACCAGTACCGCGGTGTAGGCGACGATCTGACGGCGGGTGACGGTGGCGCCCGCCACCACCGGCAGCATCGGCACCCCGACGTCGGCATAGTCCTTGGTGCGGTAGATCGCCAACGCCCAGAAGTGCGGTGGCGTCCAAAGGAAGATGATCGCAAAGACCAGCACCGGCAGCAGGCCCACCTCGCCGGTCATCGCCGCCCAGCCGACCACCGGCGGCAGCGCGCCGGCGGCGCCGCCGATGACGATGTTGTTCGGCGTACGGCGTTTGAGCCAGAGCGTGTAGACCCCGACATAGAAGGCGATGGTGCCGGCGAGAAGGGCGCCGGCGACCCAGTTGAGGGCGAGCCCCATCACCATCACCGAGAAGATCGCCAGCGTGACGCCAAAGCCCAACGCCTCCGCCGGCTCGATCCGCCCGGCCGCGGTCGGGCGCAAGCGGGTGCGCGCCATACGCCGGTCGATATCGACGTCGTACCAGTTGTTGATGGCCGCGGCCGCCCCGGACCCGGTCGCGATGCAGAGCACCGCCACCACCAGCAGCACCGGATGAACCACTGTCGGCGCGAGCACGACGCCGGTGATGCCCGAGAACACCACCAGCTTCATCACGTTGGGCTTCATCAAAAGCCAGAAATCGCGAGCCGTCGCGAGCGACGGGGCGAGGCGCTGCTCGATGATTTGGTCGGTGGAAGCGAGACCCTCGGACATGCGCTCTTACTTGACTTCCGGCAGTTCGTTGAAGGTGTGGAAGGGCGGCGGCGACGACACCGTCCATTCCAGCGTGTCCGCACCCTCGCCCCAAGGATTGTCCGCCACCTGCTCGGTCGAGGCGAAGGTCTTGTAGAGTACGTAAAGGAAGTAGAGCGCACTGGCCGCCGCGATGTAGGAGCCGATCGAGCTCACCATATTCCAGCCGGCGAAAGCATCGGGATAGTCCGGGATGCGTCGCGGCATCCCGGCGAGGCCCAAGAAGTGCTGCGGGAAGAACGCCAGGTTGACACCGACGAAGGTCAGCCAGAAGTGAATCTTGCCCATGTGCTCCGGGTATTGATGCCCCGTCATCTTGCCAACCCAGTAGTAGAAGCCGGCGAAGATGGCGAAGACGGCACCGAGCGACAGCACGTAGTGAAAGTGGGCGACGACGTAGTAGGTGTCGTGGAGGACGGTGGTGACGCCCGCATTCGCCAGCACCACACCGGTGACTCCGCCGACGGTGAACATGAAGATGAAGCCGATCGCCCAAAGCATCGGCGTCTTGAACTCGATGGAACCGCCCCACATGGTGGCGATCCAGCTGAAGACCTTGATGCCGGTCGGCACCGCGATGATCAGCGTCGCGGCGACGAAATAGGCCCGCACGTCGACGCCCATGCCGACGGTGAACATGTGATGCGCCCACACGATAAAGCCGATCACGCCGATCGCCACCATCGCGTAGGCCATGCCGAGATAGCCGAAGATCGGTTTGTGGGAGAAGGTCGAGACGATGTGGCTGATGAGCCCGAAGGCCGGCAGGATCATGATATAAACTTCGGGATGCCCGAAGAACCAGAAGAGGTGCTGGAACAGCACGGGGTCGCCGCCGCCGGCCGCGTCGAAGAAGCTGGTGCCGAAATTGCGGTCGGTGAGCAACATCGTGATCGCGCCCGCCAACACCGGCACGGCCAAGAGCAGGAGGAAGGCGGTCACCAGCATGGCCCAGGCGAACAACGGCATCTTGTGCAGCGTCATGCCCGGCGCGCGCATGTTGAAGATCGTGGTGATGAAGTTGATCGCGCCCAACAACGACGAGATACCGGCGAGATGCAGTGAAAAGATGACGAAGTCGACCGCCATCGACGGATGACCAATCGCCGCCGAGAGAGGCGGGTAGAGTGTCCAACCGCCGCCGAAGCCGCCCACCAACAGCGACATGACCAAGAGCAACGCGGACGGCGGCAATAGCCAAAAGCTGATATTGTTGAGCCGCGGGAACGCCATGTCGGGCGCCCCGATCATCAACGGCACCATCCAGTTGCCGAAGCCGCCGATGAGCGCCGGCATCACGAAGAAGAAGATCATGATCAGGCCGTGGGCGCTGATCAGCATGTTGTAGAGGTGGTAGTCGCCGCCGAGGATCTGATCGCCCGGCTGCATCAGCTCCAGGCGCATGACGATCGACATGGCGAGTCCGATGAAGGCCATGCCGCCGGCGAACCACAGGTAGAGCGTGCCGATGTCCTTGTGGTTGGTCGAATAGAGCCAGCGCTTCCAGCCGGTGGGCGCGTGGTCGTCGTGGTGGCCGGCGGCCGCGTAAGCCATGATGTCTCGTCCCTCGTCCGTCGCGTCAGCGCTGCGCGACGCTGGTGCCGTCGTCGGTGCCGTAGCGAGCCTGGGCTTGCTCGACCCAGGCGTCGAACTCCTGTTGCGGTACGACCCGCACCGCGATCGGCATGAAGCCGTGGCCGACGCCGCACAGCTCCGAGCACTGCCCGTAATACATGCCGGGCTCGTCGACCCGGAACCAGGTCTCGTTGAGCCGCCCGGGGATGGCGTCGCGCTTCACCCCGAAGGAGGGTACGGCCCAACTGTGCAGCACGTCGGAGGCGGTGATCAGCACCCGCACGGTCGCGCCGGCCGGGACGACCACGTCCTCGCTGGTGGCAAGCAGCGCGGGCTCACCGGCCTCTTCCGCCTCTTCGCGCGACAGCATGAAGGCGTCGAAGGAGAAGTTGCCGTAGTCGGGATAGGCGTAGCTCCAATACCACTGCCGGCCGATGGCCTTGACCGTCACGTCCGCCTCGGGCGTGCGATCCTCGTAATAGATCAGCTTGAACGACGGAAATGCGATGATCACCAGGATCAACACCGGGACGGCCGTCCAGACGATCTCCAACACCGTGTTGTGGGTCGTGCGCGCCGGCCGTGGGTTGGCACCGGCGCGAAAGCGCCAGACGACGAAGAGCAGCAGGGTGAGCACCACCACGCAGACGCCGATGATCACGACCAGCAAGAGGTCGTGCAGGTCGGTCACCGCCGTTTTGAGGGGCGACGCCGCGTCCTGCATGCCGAACTGCCATGGCTCCGGCGCGGCGGCGACCGCCACACCGCTCCAGGCGAAGGCGAGCAAGGCGACCATCGTCCGCGCGAACGCACCACCCATCGTTCTCGTATCCCCTCCGTCACACATCGCCGATCCACGATGCGACGCAGCGATTACCACCGCCGTCGTGGAATTCACAAGTGGCTAGGTAAGGGGCCCCGCCGCCTACGGCCACCGGCGGGTTGTCGCAAGGTGATGCACTCAGTGCCCGAGCCGCGCCCGCAGCCGGCGCACGCCCGTCCACACCGCGGCGACGACCACCGGCACGGCGAGCCCGGTCGCGAAACCGACGACTTGCGGGGTCAGCGCCGGCGCCACCAGTTCCAGCAGATACGACCAAAGTCCAACGATGTAGTAGCTCACCGCCGCCACCGACAGGCCCTCGACGGTCTGCTGCAGCCGCAGCTGGAGCTTGGCGCGGCGGTCCATCGACACCAGCAGCGCCTGGTTCTGCTCCTGCAGCGCGAGGTCGACGCGGGTCCGCAACAGATCGGCGGCGCGCGCGAGGCGCAGGCCCAGGCCCTCCATGCGGCCCTCGACGGCGCGACAGGTCCGCATCGCCGGCTCGAAGCGGCGCGCCAGGAACGAGCTGATGATCTCCATGTCGTCGTTGCGCTCGAGCCGCAGCCGCCCCAGGCGCTCGTGCACGAGCTCGGCGTAGGCACGGGTGGCGCTGAAGCGATAGGCGCTGTCGGCGGAGGCGCGGGCGTGCTCGGCGGCGAGCGCCGACAGCTCGTCGAGGAGCCGGCGCTCGCTCTGGGCGTCGTCGGCGTCGGTCATCTCGACCGTCAGCTGCAGCAGCCGCTGCTCCATCTCGCCGAGCGTCTCGCCCAGCCGGCGCGCCCGGGTCAGGCCCAACAGCGCCATCAGCCGATAGGTGTCGAGCTCGAGCACACGCTGGACGAGCCGGCCCAGGCGGAAGCGGTCGTAGCCGGCGTTCTTGACTACGAAGCGGCCGAAGCCGTCGGCGTGGACGCGCAGGCTAGTCCACAGCTGCACGCCCTCGTCCTGAACCCGCCCGCTCAGGAGATGGTGGCCCTCGAACCAGCGCGACAGCTGCTCGTGATCGGGCTTGGGCGCGTCGTCGGGCAGCACGACGAGGTGGTTGGCGGCGACCAGCTCGCCCGGCAGCCGCTCCAGCCAGCGCGGCCCGATATGGGTCACCGCCGGCTCGGCGAAGGGTTCGCCGAAGGCGCCTTCGCGCACGAACATGAAGGTCGAGAACTCGGTGTGGCGCTCCCAGCGCAGCTCGAGCTGGCCGAGGACGGCGCCGTGCAGCGTCGCGTCCGCGTCGGGGGGCAACGCGCTGTAGGCGCGGCAGAGCTCGGTCAAAAACGCGCGGTCGGCGGCGGCGCCGTCGCGCCCGCTCACGAGCGTAAGCTGCGACAGGCTGACCGGCGCGCCCAGCTGCGGCGGCGGGCGGGTGTGGATCTCGGCCGCGACGGCGGCGCGGTCGGGATGGGAGCGCAGGGCGCGTTCGACCGAACGCTGATCGTCCACGGATGGGCCCTTCTCGTGTGCGGACGCAACAACGCGCCTTTGCGGCGTCGCGTCAACAGGACATCCGCGAGGCGAGCACGGCGAGGCCGGCGATCGCCGCGGTCTCGGCGCGCAGGATGCGCGGGCCCAGGCTCACCGCCACCGCGCCGGGGGCGGCCGCGATCGCCGCGCGCTCGGCGTCGGCGAAGCCGCCTTCCGGGCCGATCAGGAGATCGCCCGCGCCGTGCGCGGCCACCGCCTCGCCGAGCGCGGTCGCCTCGGCGCGCTCCATCGCGGCGTAGAGCGGGCGGTCGGGGGCGCGCTCGGCGAGCACCGCGGCGAGCGGACGCAGCGGCGCGATCGCCGGCACCGTCAGCCGCTCGCACTGCTCGGCGGCCTCGGTGGCGATGGCGGCGAGGCGCTCACGGTTGATGCGGTCGACCACGGCCCGAGCGGTCGCCAGCGGCTGGATCGTGGCGACGCCGAGCTCGGTCGCCTTTTCGACGACGAGCTCGAGCCCGGCGCGCTTGATCGCGGCGACGGCGAGCGTCGGCCCCGGCTCCACCGCCGCCGCCCGGACGCGCTCGAGCGCGGTCGCGGTGACCGCGCGCTTGGCGACCGCGAGCTCGGCCCGCCACTCGCCGTCGCGGGCGTTGAAGAGACGCACCACGTCGCCGCTCGTCGTCCGCATCACCTTGGCGAGGTAGTGCGCGGCGCGAGCGTCGAGACCGACCCGCGCGCCGGCGGCGAGCTCGGCGGGGGTGTGCAGGCGGATCGCGCGCTCGCTCATGGCGCCGGTTTACGTCGAAAGCGCGCGTGATATGAAGCGCCCATGTCCGAGCACGAAAGCGTCATTGTTGATCGTGAGCACGACCGGTTGTCGCGCTGGTCGGCCAAGCGGCGGGCCTACGGCGAGCTGGCGCGCTGGGACCGTCCGATCGGCGCGTGGCTCCTGTTCTGGCCCTGCGCCTGGGGGGTGGCGCTCGCCCCGGGGCCTCTGGCCTGGTGGCTGTTGCCGCTCTTCGCTTTCGGCGCCTTCGCCATGCGCGGCGCGGGTTGCACCGTCAACGACATCGTCGACCGCCGTCTCGACGGCCATGTCGCCCGCACCGCCTACCGGCCGCTGCCGTCGGGCCGGGTCGGGCTCAAAGAGTCCGTCGGCTTCGTCTTCGCCCAGTGCGCGGTGGGCCTAGTGGTGCTGTCGAGCCTGCCGCCCGCGGCCCAGCTCATCGGCTGGCTGGCGGTGCCGCTGGTGATCGCCTACCCGTTCATGAAGCGGCTGACCTGGTGGCCGCAGGCGTTTTTGGGCCTCACCTTCAACTGGGGCGCGCTGGTGGGCTACACCGCCGCCCACGGCGCGCTGGAGGCGCCGGCGCTGGCGCTCTACGCCGCCGGCGTCGCCTGGACGCTCGGCTACGACACCATCTACGCCCATCAGGACAAGGAGGACGACGCGCTCGTCGGCATCAAGTCGACCGCGCGGCTGCTGGCCGAGCGCTCGATGCCGTGGCTCTGGGGCTTCTTCGCGGCCATGGTGGCGCTGCTGGCGACGGCGCTGTTGCTGGCCGGCGCCGGTCCGTTCGGCCTTGTCGGGCTCGCCGCGGTGGCGTTGGTGCTCGCCCGCGAGCTCCACGCCCTCGACCTCGACGACGGGGCGGACTGCCTCAAGCGCTTTCGGATGAACCGCGACGTCGGCTTCGTGGTCTTCGTCGTGCTGCTCGCGGGTCGCATTGGCACCTGATCCCATGGTTCTCGGCCGCGACGTCCAGACCTGGTGGCGCTCCGCGCGGCGCCTCGTCCCCGACCGCCTGCCCGACTGGGACCGCCTCGAGGGCCAGCTCAAGGCGTTCGGCGAAACGCTCTTGGATCGCCGGCTCAAGATCGCCGTCACCGGCCTGTCGCGGTCGGGCAAGACCGTGTTCATCACCAGCCTCGGGCATCATCTCGAGCGCGGGGTCGGTCTGCCCTTTTTGAACGCGGTGGCCGACCGGCGCTATCTGGGCGCCGTCGCGGCGCGCCAGGTGCCGGCGAGCATCACGCCCTTCCCCTACCGCGCCCATCACGCCGCGCTCGCCGGCGAGACACCTTATTGGCCCGCGCCCTCGACCGATCTCAGCCTGTTGCGGCTGGCGCTGCGCTTCAAGCCGCGCGGACGGATGGCGCGCCAGCTCGGCGACACGCGCACCCTCACCCTCGACATCGTGGACTATCCCGGCGAGTGGCTGATCGACCTGCCGCTTTTGGAGGAGAGCTACGCCGGCTGGGCCGCGGTCACGCTCGCGCGGCTGCGCCAGGGACCCTACCGAACACCGATGGCGCCGTTCTTCGAAGCCCTCGGCGACGGCGACGCCGACACCGTGGTGCGGGCCTACATCGACGGGCTCGAGGCCTGCCGCCGCGAGCGGTTGAGCCTGTTGCAGCCGGGCCGCGCGCTCACCCCGACCTCGGTCGAGGCCGCGCCGGAGACGACGCTGTTCGCGCCGGTGCCGCCGGAGCACCGCCTCGCCGGCACCTTCGGCGAGCGCTTCGCGACCTATCGCGAGCGCTGGGTGCGGCCCTTCAAGACCCACGTCGTCGACGCCGTCGACCGCCAGATCGTGCTCGTCGACGTGCTGGAGAGCCTCAACCGCGGCCCGGCGCATTTCGACGACACCCGCGCCGCCCTCGCGCTGGTGCTCGAGGGCTTCAACCACGGTCGCTCGAGCTACTGGCAGCGGCTGTTGGCGCCGAAGGTCGAAAAGCTCGTCTTCTGCGCCACCAAGGCCGACCACGTCGCCAACACCCAGCACGCCAACCTCAAGCTCTTGTTGCAGGACATGGTCGAGGACGCCGCGCGCCGGGTGCAGCTCGAGGGTATCCCGACCGACAGCCTCGCCGTCGCGGCGCTGCGCTCGACCGACACCGTGCGCACCCACTACGATGGCCAGCTGTTGTCGTGCGTACGGGGCGTGCCCGTCGCCAGCGGCAAGGAGAAGATCGTGTTCCCGGGCGAGGTGCCGCCGACGATGCCGCGCGGCGCGGACTGGAACGAACAGCATTTCGATTTCCGTCGCTTCGCGCCGCGCCGGCTCGACGGCCGCCACCGCAACGGCCACGGCCACATCCGCCTCGACCAGGTGCTCGAGGCGGTGATCGGCGACCGGCTGTTGTGAGGCGGCGGCGATGAAACGCCCCTTCGAGCTCGACCCGGACGAGGCCGTCGTCGTCGACGACGCCAAGCCCGCGGCGCCGCCGCCCGCGCCGGCGAAGACCGACGGCGGGGGGCGTTTCAAGCTCGGCTGGTGGTGGTTCTGGGGCGGCGTGGCGCTGGTCGTGACGCTTTTGTTGACCGCGCAGGCGATCGCGACCACGGCCTTTTGGATCGTCAGCCGGCCGCTGTTCGGCTGGCCCCTGGCGCTGGTCCTCGCCCTCACCCTCGCCGTCGGCGGGGTGATGCTGGCGCGCGAGTGGATCGCCGCGCGCCGGCTGGGCTCGGTGCCGGAGCAGCGCGCCGACGCCGAGCGCATGCTCGCCTCCGAGCTCCACGGCCAGAGCCCGCCGTTGATCGAGCCGGTGATCGCGCGCATCCCCGAGCGCGGCGAGCTGGTCCACCGCTTTCGCGAGCACGACAGCGACGCGCTCACCGACGGCGAGCGTTTGAAGCTGTTCGAGCGCACCGTCGTCGTCGGCATGGACGACGACGCCTACAAGGCGGTGGTCCGCGGCTCGCGCGACATCGGCGTGCTCACCGCCATCAGCCCCCTGGGCCTGTTGGACGCCGCGTTGGTGCTGTGGCGCACCCTCGCCATGCTGCGCGCGATCGCCCGCGCCTACGGCCTGCCGATGGGGGCGATCGCGAGCGCGATGTTGTTGCGCCGCTCGGTCAGGAACATGCTCCTGGCCGGCCTCGCCGATCTGATGACCCACGGCGCCGCCGACGTCATGGGCGCGGGTTTTTTGCGGCTGGTCTCCGCCCGCGCCGGGCAGGGCGCCGCCAACGCCATGCTGGCCGCGCGGCTGGGCTGCGAGGCGATGACGCTGGTGCGGCCGCTGCCCTTCGTCCTCGGCGAGCGACCGAGCATCAAGCGCCTCGCCGGCCGCATCATGGCGCCCCCCGAAAAGGCCTCCGACCAGCCCGACGACACCGCCGTCGTCGGCCGGTGAGCCCCGGCGTCCCGACGGCGGCGGCGTTTCCCTCCCCGTCGCGTTGCGGTATAGGTACTTTCTCCTTTATTACCCTACCGCGAGGATCCCGCGATGTCGTGTGATGCCGCTTGCTGCTCGGGATGCGGCCGGGACCGCCGGTTCTGTCTGGTGCAGGGCTGGGTGTCGCGCCGGCGCGCCGACGGCGACGCCGAGATCAGCTTCTCCTGTCCCGCGCTGGAGCTGCGGATCTACGGTCCGCGCACCGGGGCGGTGGCGTGGACGCTGGCGAACCCCGCCGCCGGCGGCTTCGTCGTGCGCGAGCGCGGCTACAGCCGACGGCTGCTGGCCGCCGCCACCGACCTCGCCGAGGCGCTCGAGCGCGCCGACCTCGCCGACTGGGCGGCGCCGCGGGAGATCGCACCGACGATGGTCGGCGTCTGAGCGGCGCCCCCGCGGCACCGGGCCTCGAGATCAGTCGCGGTATTCGTCGTGACAGGACTTGCAGGTGCCGCCGAGTTCTTGGACCTGCGCACCGATCGCCTGCATGTCGTCACCCTGGGCGAGTTCGGCGAGGCGGGTCGCAGCGGCCTGCATGTCTTCGGCCTTGCTGGTGAAGTCGTCCCAGTTGTCCCAAATCTTGTCGAGCGCCTCGGTCTCCGCGGAGCCCTGGCCGGCGGTGTCCTGCTCCATGGCGGGCAGGACCAGCGGAGCGGTGTCGGCGACGGTTCGGGCGTGCACCGCGACGGCGTCGGGGAAGGCGACCTCGCCTTTCAGGTTCATGACCACGGCGGTCAGATTGGCGCCCAGGGTCTCGTAGATCGTCTGGCGGTACTTGATCGCGTTGTCCGGGTCGGCCTGGGCGAAGGCCACGCCGGCGGCGAGACAGGCCCCGAGGGCACCGGCGATGGCGGTCGTACGCAACATGCGTCTCTCCTTGGATCGGGCGCGGTATCACAGCGCTACGGCGCGGGTATGCCGTGTCTGCGACGTTTTGACCATCACCCATCGGTCGCGGCCGCCCCGGCGCGTGGCGACACGACGCGGGCGGCGAAGGGTCTATTCGTATTTATAGAACAAACATCACCTTAAAGACGAATATTGGCCGCGCGCCACGCCGCTTGGCGTGCAAAACCGCGACATACCGTCGCGTTTGAAAAACCGCTTAATTGTGTGGGGCACCATAATCGTTTTGTTTGATCGAACGATGACAATCGCACGGAGGGACCGCCGATGCTGGTTTCGCAGATGCTCAAACAGCGCAACACGGGCGTGATCGAGATCGAAGGCGGGCGCCCCGTCCGCGCCGCCGCCCGGCTGATGGCCGAGTACGACATCGGTGCGGTGCTGGTGCGCGCCGGCAAGCGGACGTGCGGCATCCTGAGCGAGCGCGACATCGCGCGTGGCGTCTCGCGTCAGGGCGCGCGGATAGCCGACGTCCCCGTGGAGGCTTTGATGACCGCCGAGCTGGTCACCTGTCGGCCGGCCGACCATTCCGACGACCTCATGCGGGTGATGACCGAGCGCGGCATCCGCCACCTGCCGGTGGTGGCCGATGGCGAGATCATCGGCATGGTGTCGATCCGCAACATCGTGAAGGCGCGCCTGACCGAGCTCGAGACCGATTCGGTGGCGCTGCGCAACTACATCGCCGGCACCACCTGAGCGGGCACCATCACCCGCCCGACACGACCAGCCCGGCGGCGCGGCCGAGCCGCGCCGCCGGGCCTTCGCCCATCGGACAAGACGTCGCGGGTCTTTTGCGACCTTGGAGTCGGTTCAACCTCCCGGCACTATGAACGTTCGGCCCGTCGGCGGGTGAACGCATAAAGGGGGGGCAGCCGTGCTGGTCTCACAAATCCTGAAGGCCAAAGGCGCGCACGTGGTGACGATCGAGCGCCACCGCTCGATCCGCGACGCCGCCGAGCTCATGACGACCCACGGCATCGGGGCCGTCCTGGTCCGCGACGCGAGCGGGACCTGCGGCATCGTGAGCGAGCGCGACGTCGCGCGCGCGATCGCGATGGAGGGCGAGAACGCGGCGCGCGCCGCCGTCGAGAGCATGATGAGCCTCGACGTCGTCAGCTGCGCGCCGACCGACAAGTCGGACGAGCTGATGACATTGATGACGCACCGGCGCATCCGCCACCTGCCGGTCATGTCCGCCGGCGAGTTGGTCGGCATGGTGTCGATCGGCGACATCGTGAAGGCCCGCTTGACCGAGCTCGAAACCGACTCGGAAGCGCTCAAGACCTACATCGCCGGCTCGATCTGAGCTCCGCCGCCGGCGTCAGGCCGCCACCATCGTGCGGCCGGCGACCTCGTCGACGGCCCGCAGCAGCGCGTCGACCACCTCGGCGTTGGGCGAGTGCCCGGCGCCGGGGACCAGGTGTAAGCGGCTGCTCGGCACCGCGCGGTGCAACGCCACCGCGCTCGCCGGCGGGCAGACCAGATCGAGCTGACCCTGGATGATCGCCACCGGCATGACCTCCAGCCGGCCCGCGCGCTCCAACAGCGGCCTCTCCAAAAAGCAGTCGTGCGCGAAATAGTGCGCCTCGAAGAGCGAGTGCGTCAGCACGTACTGACGGTCGGCGAGCTGCTCGTCGAGCAGCTGCTCGTGGACGACGAGGTCGCTGATCTTGTTCTCCCAGCGCGTCCAGGCGTTGAGCGCGCGCCGGCGCAACGTCGCGTCGCCGCCGTGCATCAAGCGGTAGTGCGCCCGCACCGGCTCGCCGTGTTCGTGCGGCGCCAAGGGCTCCAAAAAGCGCTCGTACTCCAAAGGGAACAGCCGGGCGGCGCCGGCCGGCCCGAAGGTCCAGGCGATCTCGCCCGCGGTGCCGGTGAACACCCCCCAGACCACCAGGCCGTCGACCCGCTCGGGATGCGCCATCGCGTAGGCGAGGCCCAAGGTCGAGCCCCACGAGCCGCCGAAGACGAGCCAGCGATCGACGCCGAGATGGCGGCGCAGGCGCTCGATGTCGGCGACCAGGTGCGGCGTGGTGTTGGCCTCGAGCCGACCGTGCGGCGTCGAGCGGCCGCAGCCGCGCTGGTCGAAGGCGACGACGCGGTAGCGTTCGGGGTCGAAATAGCCGCGCTGCTTGGGGCGCGAGCCGCTGCCCGGCCCGCCGTGGAGCACCACGACCGGCCGGCCGAGGGGGTTGCCGCTCTGCTCGTAATGCAGGCGGTGGCCGTCGCCGACGGCGAGCAAGCCCCGATCGTACGGCTCGCGGTAGAGATAGGCGGTACGGCGACGGATCATGAACCCCTCCAGCCGGGGCATGCTATCGAATTGACCATTTACCGCGTACGCTACTCCTGGCCGCAGCCGAAAGGTCCACCATCTGACGGCGTACGACCCTTGTCAGGAGAGCTCGATGCGCTGGATCGCGGTCACCGCCCTCACCCTCGGCCTCGCCGCGCCGGCGGCGGCCGACGTCGGCGACGTCCGCTTCGCCGGCATCGCCGGCGGTGAGATCGTCCTCGACGACTACGCCGGCCGCCCGGTGCTGGTGGTCAACACCGCGAGTTTGTGCGGTTTCACGCACCAGTACGCCGGGCTGCAGAACCTCTGGGAACGCTACCGCGACGACGGGCTCGTCGTGGTCGGCGTGCCCACCGACGATTTCCACCAGGAGCCGGGCAGCGAGGCCGAGATCAAGGCGTTCTGCGAGGTCGAGTTCGACGTCGACTTTCCGCTCACGGCCAAGGTGACGAGCCGCGGCGCCGACCGGCACCCGTTCTTCGCCGCGGTCGCCCGCAGCCTCGGCGAGGCGGCACTGCCGGGCTGGAATTTCCACAAATTCCTGGTCGGCGCCGACGGCGAGCTCGAAGCCGGCTGGCCGTCCCACGTCCGCCCCGAGAGCGCCGCCATCACCGAGGCGATCGAAGCCGAACTCGCCGCGGAGGCAGCGTCGAGCTGAAACGGCGACCCCTCCGCGCGCTCACGGCATCCGGCGCGCTCTCGGCCCAGCGGCTGCGGGCCTGGAGCGGGCTGGTGCTGATGGCCTACGCCACCACCCATCTGCTCAACCACGCGCTCGGGCTGGTCTCGCTGGAGGCTATGGTCGCCGCCAAGCGGACGCTGTTCGTCGTCTGGCACGCCGGTCCGGGCAACTGGCTCCTGATGACGGCGCTCGTGGTCCACGTCGCCCTCGCCGTTCGATTCGTCGCCGTGCGGCTCGGTCGCGGCCTCGCGCCCTGGCAATGGGCCCAGCTCGGCCTCGGCGTCGTCATCCCGCTGGCGCTCGCCCAGCACGTCGCCGGCACCGCGCTGCTGGAGGCGCGCACCGACGCGAACATGACCTACGAGGGCGTGCTGCTCGCGGTCTGGCCCGACCAGGCGCTGGTCTACATCGCGATGATCGTCGCGGTCTGGCTGCACGGCTGTTTGGGGCTGCACTACTGGTGGCGGCTGGAGCCGCGCTACCTCCGGCTACGGCCGTGGCTGTTGGGTCTCGCCGTGGCGGTGCCGACCCTCGCCGTCGGCGGCTTCGTCAGCGCCGGCCGCCAAGTCTTCGAGCGCGCGCAGACGGCGGCGGCGGGCTGGGCGGCGGCCAACGGCTGGCCTCCGGCCGCGCGCCTCGAGGCGCTCGTGGCCGAGGGCGAAGCGGTGCTCTTGGCGCTGGTCTACGGCGCCCTCGCCCTGGCGCTGGCGTGGTGGGGCGTGCAGGTCCGGCGCGCGCGTCGACGGCGCATCGCCGTCACCTACCCTTCGGGCCGCCGCGCCCACGGGCTCGAGGGCCAGACCTTGCTGGAGATGAGCCGCGCCGCCGGCGTCCCCCATGCGGCGGTCTGCGGCGGCCGCGCCCGCTGCTCCACCTGCCGGGTGCGGGTCACCGCCGGTGCCGACACCCTGCCGCCGCCCAACCCGGCGGAAGCGCGCCTGTTGGAGCGGCTCGGGCACCCGCCCAACGTCCGCCTCGCCTGTCAGCTCCGCCCGAGCTCGCCGCTCGCGGTGGTGCCGCTGGTGACCCCGCCCAGCGCGCTCGCCGACGCGCATGCCGACGGCGACCCCAATCTCGGCCGCGAGCGCGAGATCGCCGTCCTGTTCGCCGATCTGCGCGACTTCACGGCATTGAGCGAGCAGCGCCTGCCCTACGACGTGGTCTATCTCTTGAACCAGTACTTCCGCGCCATGGGCGAAGCCATCGAACGGCACGGCGGCCACGTCGACAAGTTTCTGGGCGACGGCATCATGGCGCTCTTCGGCCTCGACACCGACGCCGCGACGGCGGCGCGCGCGGCGCTGGACGCCACGGTGGCGATGGGGGCGCGGCTCGAAGGGTTGAACGACGCGATGGCCGGGGAGCTCGAGGCGCCGCTGACGATGGGCATCGGGCTGCACCTCGGCACCGTCATCGTCGGCGAGATGGGCCACGGCGCGGCGCGGCAGCTCACCGCCATCGGCGACACCGTCAACGTCGCGAGCCGCCTCGAAGCTCTCACCAAGACCCACGCGGCCGAGCTCGTCGCCAGCACCGCCGTGCTCGAGCGCGCCGGCCGGCGCCCACGCGCCGCGGCCTCGGTCGGGGTCCGCGGCCGCAGCGGCGAGGTCACGGTCGAGATCTTCACCCGCACCGCCGACCTCGGCGCCGCGGCCGACCCCACGGCGCTCGCCCCGGCCGC
>CAZCVH010000006.1:0-25994 GCA_964502115.1 uncultured Geminicoccaceae bacterium | reverse complement strand
TTCGATGATCATCGAAACCGAGCTCACCGGCTTGATGGCCACGGCGGTGAACCTGGCCGCGCTCTTTCTCGTCGGCGCCTTCGTCCTCGCCGCGGTTCGGTTGATCCTGGGCCCGACCCTGCCCGACCGGGTGGTGGCGTTCGATCTCTTGACGATGCTGGTGGTGGCGTTCTTGACGCTGTTCACGTTGGCGACGGGGATCGGCGCCTATCTCGACGTCGCGCTCGCCCTGGCTCTGGTGAGCTTCCTCGCGACCATCGCGTTCGCCCGGTTCATCGACTTCACACCTGATGACGACCCCGGAGAGCGGCGATGAGCGAGGTGCTGGAAGTCCTGGCCGCGGTGTCGCTGGTGTTCGGCGGCAGTCTCATTTTCGTCGCCGCGCTGGGCGTGCTGCGCATGCCCGACGTCTATCTCCGCATGCACGCCTCGACCAAGGCCGGCACGCTCGGCGTGCTCATGATCGCCCTCGCCCTCGTCATCACGGGCGCGGATGCCGGTGTCGTCAGCAAGGCGCTCGCGGTCTTCGCCTTCGTGCTCCTCACCGTCCCGATCGGTTCGCATCTGATCGCCCGCGCCGCGTGGCGCGGCGGCCAGGAGCCCTGGAAGTGGGGCCCGGCACGCGGGGCCGTGGCCGAGACCGACGAGGCGAACCGGGTTTGAACGCCTGATCCGGTGACGGAACCTCGGCCATGCGCATTCTCGTCTGCGAGGACCAACCCGATCTCCGCCGCGCCCTCGGCCGGACCCTCGAAGGCTCCGGCTTCGCCGTCGACCACGCCGAGGACGGCATGGAGGCGCTCAAATACGGCCTCGCCGAGCCCTACGACGCCATCGTGCTCGACCTCGGCCTACCGCAGATCGACGGCATGTCGGTGCTGCACCGCTGGCGCGAGGAGGGCTGCCACACGCCGGTCCTCATCCTCACCGCGCGCTCGCGCTGGTCCGACAAGCTCGCCGGCTTCAACGCCGGCGCCGACGACTTCGTGACCAAGCCGTTCGAGATGGACGAGGTGGTGCTGCGCCTGCGCGCGCTGATCCGGCGCTCGGCGGGGCAGTCCTCGGCCGTTTTGACCTGCGGGCCGATCCGGCTCTACACCTCCGAGGGTCGGGTCTCCGACAACGGCATGCCGGTCGAGCTGACCCCCCAGGAGTTCCGGATCTTCACCTACCTGATGCACCACCCCAACCGCATCATCAGCCGGCAGACCCTGGCGAGCCACGTCTACGACCGCCACAGCGAGCGCGAATCCAACGTCATCGACGTCCTGATCAGCCGCATCCGGCGCAAGCTGAGCGTCAACGTCATCCAGACCGTGCGCGGCCAGGGCTATCGACTGACCCCGCCGCGGGGATGAGTGCCTGGAACCTCGAATCCCGGCTGGTCGGCGCCGCGCTGGTGTGGCTCGTACTCGCCGGCGGGCTCGGCGGCGCCGCGCTCTCCTTCGTCTTTCGCGAGGCCGCGGTCGCCCGCTTCGACGCCAAGCTCGAGGCCGTCGCGGACGGTCTCGCGAGCGGGCTCGAACGCGACGACGACGACCGGCTGCGCGTGGGCCGCGCGCAGCCGAATTTCGCCGAGCCCGGCACCGGCTGGTACTGGCTCTTGGAGGTCGGCGACCGGCGGGTGACCTCGACCGACGCCGCCGCGCTCGAGCGCTATGCGACGCCGCTGCCGGCCGAGGTCGGCGCCTTGGCGACGAGCGAGGCGCCGGGGCCGGACGGCGTGCCCCTGCGCGCCGCGACGCTGCGCCTGGCCGCGCACGACGGCGCCCCGGTGCGGCTGACGGTGGCGCTCGACCGCCGCGACATCGACCGCGAGATCCGCAGCTTCGCCGGGCTGCTCGCGGTCGCCGCCACCGGCCTGGGCCTGATGATGGTCGCCGGGGTGTTGGTGCAGGTGCGCTTCGGCCTCGCGCCGTTGCGCCGGCTCAAGGCCGACCTCGCCGAGGTCGAAACCGGCCGGTTGGAGGCGGTACCCGAGGCCTATGCCAGCGACGTCCGCGCCGTCGCGGAGGCCGTCAACAGCGTGCTCGAGCGCGACCGCGCGCTCACCGCTTGGGCCCGCAAGAGCGCGGGCAACCTCGCCCACGCCCTCAAGACCGAGCTCGCACGGCTGCGCCAACTCGCCCGCGAGCGCGGCGACGGCGACGAGCTGGTGGCGGCGACCGACCGGATCGCCGGCATCGTCGACCACCATCTCAGCCGCGCCACCGTCGGACCGGGCGGCCACGGCCTCGCCCGCGCCGACACGCGGGCCGTGGTCGCCGCCGTCGTCGACGGCGTCGAGCGCCTGTTCGCCGAGCGCGCGCTCGCGATCGAGGTCGCCGACGAGGGTGCGCCGGCCTTCCGCGGTGAGCTCCAGGACCTCGAGGAGATCGTCGGCAACCTGCTGGAAAACGCCTGCCGGCATGCCGCCGGCCGCGTCGCCGTCACCGCCCGCGCTGACGGCGACCGCCTGATCCTCGCGGTCGAGGACGACGGCTGCGGCCTCGACGACGAGGCGCGCCGCCGCGTCACCCGTCGCGGCGAACGCCTCGACGAAAAGGGCCCCGGCGCCGGCCTGGGCCTCGCCATCGTGAGTGACCTCGCCGAGCTCTACGGCGGCGCGCTTCACCTCGACACCTCGTCGCTAGGCGGGCTCGCCGCCGTGGTCGATCTCCCGGCCGCCCGCCCGGCATGAAGCGCTCGCGCGGGCCGACCGCGGCGTCGATGCGGCAAGAACGGCGCGGTCGGTAAGCCGGCGTTAACCACGCCCGGCGACAACGACGGCGACGGACGCTCCGATCGGCGCCTGGGGCGCGGGCGGGGCGCACGACTTCGGATGAGCGCGATGACGGATCGACAAGCGGACCCCGGCGACCCCGACCTCACCGACCTCGCGCAGGCGCTCGCCCGGACGCTACACCGCGACGCGACGGCGCTCGAAGCGGAAGGGGCCCCGGATCTCGCGGCCCTCGCCGCCCAGCTCGATGCGCTGCTCGCCCGCGTCGGGCCGCAGCCCGACGCCGAAGGCCGGCGCGCGCTGATGCACGTCCTCGACGAGGTTCAGCGCTTCCACCGCCGCGTCACGGCGGCGCACACCGCCACCGGTGACGCGATCACCGGCGCGGCGCAGCGCCGCTTGGCGCGGCAGGCCTACGGCGAGGCCGAACGCTACGCCCGCGGCACCGGAAGCTCGTGATGGACGTGCTCGATCCCGCCCGCTTCGCGGAGACCCTCGGCGCGCTCGGCGCCGTGCTCGGCCTGTTGCTCGTCCTGGCGGTGGGCCTGCGGTGGTGGCGGAGCCGCACCGGCGGCCTGCCGACGCGGCGCCTGGCGCTGGTGGAGACCCTGGCACTCGACGGCCGCCACCGCCTGGTGCGGGTCCGCGACGGCGAGCGCGAGCATCTGTTGCTGCTCGGCCCGGCGGCGCCGGTGGCGCTCGCCGCCGAGCCGGCGCCGGTCCTCGCCGGCGGAGGGGCGTCGTGAGCGCCGTCGCGCGCACGGCGCGCCTCGCGGTGGTCGCGGTGGTCGCCACGGCGGCGTGGTGGCTGGCCGGCCAGCCGGCGGCGGCGCAGTCGCTCTCGCTCGATCTGGGCGAGAACGGTGGCACGGTGACCGGCCGCGTCTTTCAGCTGATGCTGCTGGTCACGGTGCTGAGCGTGGCGCCGGGCATCCTGGTGATGGTGACCTCGTTCACCCGCATCGTCGTCGTGCTCGCCTTCCTGCGCACCGCGCTCGGCCTGCAGACGACTCCGCCCAACACCGTGCTGGTGAGCCTCGCGCTGTTTCTCACCCTGTTCGTGATGGCCCCCGTCTTCGAGGAATCTTACGAGGTCGGGATCAAACCGCTGCTGGCCGAGGAGATGGAGGAGTTGGCGGCGCTGGAGCGCGCCGCCGCGCCGGTGCACGAATTCATGCGCGGCCATGTCCGCGACAAGGACGTCGCCCTGTTCATGGATCTCGCCGAGGTCGAGCCGGTGGATGAGCCGGCAGCGCTCCCCTACCGGGTGTTGATCCCGGCCTTCATGATCAGCGAGCTCCGCCGCGCCTTCGAGATCGGCTTCCTGGTCTACCTACCGTTTCTCATCATCGACATGGTGGTGGCGTCGATCCTGATGTCGATGGGGATGATGATGCTGCCGCCGGTGATGATCTCGCTGCCCTTCAAGCTGATATTTTTCGTGCTGGTCGACGGCTGGTACCTGGTGGTGGGCTCGCTGGTGGAAAGCTACGCGACGGTGGGAAGCCTCGCCGGCGGCTGACGCCGGCGCGCCGGCGACCGCGCCTCAGGCGAGCTTGGCGAGGCGGTGCACCTCGGCCGGGCCCGCCAGATGCGCCCGCAAACGCTCGCGGTTGAGCGTCAGATGCTCCGAGCGGCTGTGCCGCTCGAGATCGGCCTCACAGGCCCAGGTCTCGTGGAACCAGAAGACGCACGGGTTCTCGCGATCCCGGTGTAGATCGTAGTTCAGGCAGCCGCGCTCCTCGAGCGTCGGTCCGACCTGCCAGCGCAGCAGTTCCTCCACATCGCCCTCGTGACCGGGCAACGCCTCGATCCGCGCCAATACGACGACGCGCATCCGACAACCTCCCTCGCCTCTTGTCCATTCCCCCGCGGGGCTTCGCCAGCAAGTCGTGCACGCAGCCGCCACCGCGCGCAAGAGGGCCTCAAGCCTCGGGGTCGAGCGCGAGGAAGACGGTGAAGCGGCTGCCCTCGCCGAGGACGCTCTCGATCGCCAGGTGGCCGCGGTGGCGGCTGACGATGTGCTTGACGATGGCGAGGCCGAGGCCGGTACCGCCGAGACGGCGCGAGCGCGACGTGTCGACGCGGAAAAAGCGCTCGGTCAGCCGCGGGACGGCCTCGGGCGGGATGCCGTCGCCGTGGTCGATCACGTCGACGGCGACGACGGCGAGGCCGGCCAGACGGCCGGCGCGTGGGGGCGCACTCGGGTGATGGCGCGCGCTGAGCTCGATGCGGCCACCGGCCGCACCGTATTTGAGCGCGTTGTCGAGGAGGTTGGCGACGACTTGGTGAAGCTGGTCGGGATCGCCCGGGATCTCCGGCAGGCCGCCCGCCACCTCCAGGCTCAGCCCGACCCCGGCCTCGGCGGCGCGCGCGTCCTGGCTCGAGCGCACGGCCGCCACGAGGCTGGCGAGATCGACCGGCCGGCGGGGCCGGTCGCGCTCCATCAGCTCGACCTTCGACAGCGTCATCAGCTCGTCGACGAGGCGGTTCATCCGTTCGGCCTCGGCCGCCATCGTGGCGAGGAAACGCTCGCGCGCGGCGGAATCGTCGTGCGCGGCGCCGCGCAGCGTCTCGATCAACCCGCGCACGGTGGTGAGCGGCGTGCGGATCTCGTGGCTGGCGTTGGCCACGAAATCGCTGACCATCCGCTGGCTCAGATGCTCGCTCGTGCGCTCGCGCAGGACCATCACGACCCGCGGCGATTCGCCCGGGATGCGCACCGGCAGTACCTCCACCTGAAAGCGCCGGCCGCGAGCGCGGGGTTCGGCGATGGTGAGCCGGCTCGCGAGATCGGCGTCGAGCGCCGTCGTCACCGCCTCGAGGACATCGGGATCACGGATGATGCGGCTGAGCGGTCGCTGGAGGAGTTCACTTCCGAGGCGGTCGAAGGCGGCGCGGTTGGCGTAGACGACCCGCCCCCTCGGGTTCACCTGCAACAGCGGGTCGGGCAGCACCTCCATCAACCGCTCCTGGAGCGCCTCCTCGGCGGCCTCGCGCTCCTCGCGCTGCTTCAACCAGCGAAAGAAGCGCCAGAGATGGGTGACGAAGAGCTGATCGACGATCAAGCCGCCGCCCGTCGGCGGTTCGCGCTCCAGGCCCTCGGGCCAGCTGTCGACGAGGGCCGAGAGCTCTTCGATGAAGCGCCGCCGGGCGACCGCCAGCGGCGTCGCCGCGACGGTGGTGACCAGCACGCCCGCCGGCAGCGCCGACCACGGCCACCAGCCGAAAACCGTCCCGACGGCGAGCGCGGCCCAGCCCGGCGCCGCCCACAAGGCCACCTCGCGCACCAACCGCCAAGGTCGGCGCCGCGCGCGGGCGCGCGGCAGCGCGCCAAGATGCAGCCGGCGGCGACGACCCTCAGGCGCGGAGTTCCGGTCGATCGCGGTACTGATCGAGGGCCTCCGGATTGGCCAGGGCTTCGGTGTTCTTGATCTCGCGGCCGTGGATGACGTCGCGCACGGCGAGCTCGACGATCTTACCCGAAAGCGTGCGCGGGATGTCGCTCACCTGCACGATCCGCGCCGGCACGTGGCGCGGCGTGGTCTCGGCGCGAATCCGGTGCTTGATGCGCTCGGCGAGGGCGTCGTCGAGCTCGACACCTTCGCGCAGCCGCACGAACAGCACGACCCGGACGTCGCCTTCCCATTGCTGGCCGATGCAGATCGCCTCCATGACCTCGTCGATCTGCTCGACCTGACGGTAGATCTCGGCGGTGCCGATACGCACGCCGCCGGGGTTGAGGACGGCGTCCGAGCGGCCGTAGATGACGATGCCGCCACTGTCGGTGATCTCGGCGAAGTCGCCGTGACACCACACGCCCGGAAAGCGGGCGAAATACGCGTTGTGGTAGCGCGTGCCCGCCGGGTCGTTCCAAAAGCCCACCGGCATCGCCGGAAACGGCTCGGTGCAGACCAGCTCGCCCTTCTGGCCGACGACGGGCTCGCCGCGCTCGTTCCAGACGTCGACGGCCATGCCGAGCCCGCGGCATTGGATCTCGCCACGGCGCACCGGCAACATCGGGTTGTTCAAGACGAAGCAGGACACGATGTCCGTCCCGCCCGAGATCGACCCCAAAAGCAACTCCGGCTTTATCGCCTCGTAAACGAAATCAAAGCTCTCCGGCAACAGCGGTGAGCCTGTTGCCAACATCGACCGTAGCGACGACAGCTCAAATCGGTCTCTTGGTCGCAATCCTGACTTCTTCACGGCGTCGATGTACTTGGCACCGGTACCGAAGACAGCCATGTCTTCGGCATCGGCGAACTCGAACAGGCGCTCCGGGCCGGGGTGGAAGGGCGAGCCGTCGTAGAGCAAGAGCGTCGCCTCGGCGGCGAGGCCCGAGGCCAGCCAGTTCCACATCATCCAGCCGCAGGTGGTGAAGTAGAACAAACGCTCGCCCGGCTTCAGGTCGCCGTGGAGCTTGTGCTCCTTCAGGTGCTGGACGAGCGTGCCACCGACGCCGTGGACGATGGCCTTGGGCTTGCCGGTCGTGCCGGACGAATAGAGGATGTAGAGAGGTTGGTCGAAGGGCACCGGCGTGAAGCGCGGCCGCGCCGCCGGATCGACGCCGACCTCGTCCCAGGCGCGGGCGTGAGGGATGTCGGCGAGGTCGGCCGCGGAATCGAGATAGCGCACGATGAGGACGCGCTCGACCGACGGTAGCGCGTTCACGACTTCGGTGATCTTGGCGCGGATGTCGATCGGCCTGCCGGCGTAGTGGTAGCCGTCGACGGCGATGAGCACCTTGGGCTCGATCTGCCCGAAGCGATCGAGGATGCCCTGCACCCCGAAATCCGGCGAACACGAGGACCAGGTGCCGCCGAGCGCGGCGGTCGCCAGCATGCCGATCACCGCTTCGGGAACGTTGGCGACGACCGCGGCGACCCGGTCGCCGACCACCACGCCGGCCTCGGCGAGTGCCGTCTCGACCGCGGCGACGCGCGCCTGCAGCTCGGCCCAGCCGACCTCGCTGCGGCGGCCGTCCTCGCCGTGCGCGATCAGCGCGGGGCCGGCGTCGTCGCGTTTGAGGAGATTGCGCGCGAAGTTGAGCCGCGCACCCGCGAACCAGCGCGCCCCCGGCATGCGGTCGCCGTCGGCGAGCACCCGGGTCGGCGGCGTGTCGGCGACGACGCCGAGTTCGTCCCAGACCTGCGCCCAGAACGCAGGCGGTTCGTCCACCGAGGCCCGCCAGAAGCTCTCCCAGTCCGGCAACGGCCGCCCGACGCGCTCGGAGAAGCGGCGCTGGAAGCCGGCCATGGCGGTGGCGGCGACCGCGTTCGGATCGGGCGACCACAGGACGGGGTTCATCGGCGAGCCTCCTCGTCGGCGCCTGCGCGCGCGTTGTCGAGGAGCCGTTGTACCGAAAGGCGGCCGCGGACGGGAGAGTGCCGCGGCCGCGCTGTCCGATGCTCAGAGTTCCTTCGACGCCTCGCCCTGGTCGGAGACCGGCATCACCTTCGGTGCCGAATCGTCGCTCGTGCGGGCCTCGCTGGCTTCCGCTGCCGCGGGTTCCGCCGTCTCGGCCGAGGTCGACGGATCCGCCTCGCTGACCGCGTCGGCGACACTCAACAGCCGACCCGGCCCCACGTCGCCCGAGAGCGCGTAGAGCAGCGGGCCGGACTGCCAGAACAACGAGGCGTGCTGCGGGTTGACCGTGGTCGCCAGGCTGCGGCGGTCGCGGCCGAAGGAAGCCACGGTCAGCGCCAAGCGCGGGCCCTCGCCGCCATCGCTCGGGGTATAGGCGAAGCGGATCACGGGCCCGTAGGCGGTGAGGTCGGCACGCCCGTCGACGAGCTGGTAGCCGACCTGCTGCAGGTTGGGCGGGTGCACCGGCACACTGCGGGCGTTCTTGCCGAGCCAGGCCGGCGCCTCACCCGCGACCGTCCCCGCCGCGGTCGGCAACGGCGCCATCGACGGCGCCTGCTCGGCGTCCTCGTCGTCGGCGGCGGCCGGCACGGCGTTGGGTGGGAAGACGGCAACCACCGGCGTCTTCACCATGCGCTCGATATAACCCTGAGCGTACCAACCGGCGCTGCCGGCCCCGAACATCGCCACCATGGCGACCGACGCGGCCACGGCGCGCTGGACCGTCCGTCGCCGACGCAGCCCGCGGGCGAGGTTCAAGGCCGCGGCCGGCAGCATCGCGTCGTCGTCACGGCGGGGGTAGAGCGCCTGCATCAGGATATTCTGGTGCTGGAAAGCCCGCGCGGAATGAAGCGTGTCCTTGTCGGCGGCGAGCATCGCCTCGACCGCGACCCGCTCACTTCCGTGAACGTCGCCGTCGACGAAGCGGTGCAGCAGGGTTTCGGACGGATGGCCCTGCGGACGTTCGGAATCGGTGGTCATGACGGTTTCCGTACGGGGGTGGGCGCGGGCATCCGCCGCGCCTCGACGAGTTCGCGCAAGTGACTGCGGGCCCGAGACAAGCGCGACATCACGGTCCCGATCGGAATGTCCAGAACCCTGGCGACCTCGGCATAGCTCAGCCCTTCGAGACCAACCAGCAACACCACCTCGCGTTGCTCGTGGGGTAGACACGCGAGCCCGCGGGCGAGATCCCGCAACTCCAGCCGGCGGTCCTGATCGGCGGGTGCGGAGGGGTGGTGCAAGACGTTGTCGATGTCGACGGTGGGCGGCGCCGCGCGCTTGGAGCGGTACTCGTCGACGTAGAGGTTGTGCAGGACGGCGAACAGATAGGCGCGCAGGTCGCGGACCGGACGCCACGGCTTGAGGCGGCCGAGCGCCCGCGCCAGGCTTTCCTGAACCAGGTCCTCGGCGTCGTTGGCGTTACCGATGAGCGCGCGGGCGTAACGGCGGAGCCCGGCGACGTGGCTCACGAGCGCTCGTTCGAGCGCGTCCTCGGGCTCCATGACGCGTGCGTCCTCCTATATTGCGGGGGCTTCCCCGGTTCATGTGTCGACGAGTGCGTCGGCCGGACATTCCCGCTTCATTCCGGGAGCAGGAACTCGCGACCGACCTTGACGCGGGGCTGGCCGTCGTAAGCGACGACGTCGGCGGTGGCGTAGGTTTCGCTCCAGCGCTCGGGCAGGTACGAGCCGGTGCCGACGACGTCGATGGGCGCGCGCACGCTCGCCATCAGCTTGCACTTCTCGGGGCCGAAGCCGGAACTGGCGATGATGCGCACGCGCGCAAAGCCGGCCTCGTCGAGCCGCTCGCGCAGGTGGAAGATGGCCGCGGCGGTGACGCCCGTGCCGGTGAGCCAGCGCAGCTCGCGCTCGGTGCGGTAGGTGCGGATGGCATCCGGGGCGTGGCGCTCGAGCACGGCGTAGGAGGCCGCGGTATCGAGTCCCTCGACGAAGCGCCCGCCGTGGGTGTCGAGCCGGATGCCGAGCCGGCCGGCCGCGGCGAGTTGCGGGAACGCCCGGCCGACCTCGAGCGAATCGGAGATCTCCCGGCCGAAATAGTCGACGAGCACGTAGAGCGGCTCGTCGGGGAAGGTCTCGTTGTACATTTCGGCCGCGCGCAGGGTGCGGCCGGCGTAGCCGATGAGCGCGTGCGGCATGGTGCCGAGCCCGCCCTCGCTTCCGAAGTAATGCGCGGTGGCGTCGTTGGCCGAGCCGATGAAGCCCTTGGCGCCGCATTCGCCCTGGGCGCGTGCGGAGCCCACACTCGCGGCGTAGGCCATCATGTCGGCCATCGCCGCCCCGGCGCAGTGCCGCGCGTCCATGGCGAGGAATGCGACATAGGGCAGATCGGTGCACATCGTGTAGGCGTTGAAGGCCGCGACGCAGGGCGCGCCGAGCTGCTGCAGGAACAGCGTTTCGAGGTCGCACAGCTCGTGCAGCGAGCCGGTGAGGTAGAGCAGCGGCTCGCCGGCGCCGACCCAGGCGCCCTCGGGATGGCACGGCTCGATCTCGAAGGCGACACCGCGCTCGGCGGCGCGCGCCTCCAGCCAGCCGACGGCGAGTCGCGGGCAGAACAACACCGGCCGCCGCATGAACACCGCGTAGGTGACGCGCTGATCACCGAAGCGCTCGACGATCTCCCGCGTCTTCAAGAAGTACTTGTCGGTGTAGCGGGCGATGTCGTCGTTCATCGAAGCCGCCGTCTCGCGATCAGGAGGCCTCGCGCATCTGGGCGCGATCGGCGCGCAGCGCCTCCGCGGTCAGAAAGGCGAGTTCCAGGCTCTGCTGGGCGTTGAGGCGCGGGTCGCAGTGGGTGTGATAGCGATCGGCCAGCGCCGCGTCGGTGATGGCCTGGGCGCCACCGGTGCACTCGGTGACGTCCTCGCCGGTCATCTCGACGTGCAGCCCGCCGGCGTAGGAGCCCTCGGCCTGATGGACCGCGAAGACGCGGCGGACCTCGGCGAGGACGCGCTCGAAGGGGCGGGTCTTGTAGCCCGAGGACGACTTGACGGTGTTGCCGTGCATCGGGTCGCAGGCCCAGACGACGCTGCGACCCTCGCGTTGCACCGCGCGGATCAGGTTGGGCAGCTTGGCCTCGACCTGATCGGCGCCGAAGCGCGTGACCAGCGTCATCCGGCCGGCCTCGTCCGCCGGGTTGAGCCGATCGATCAGGCGCAGGAGGTCGTCCGGCTCCATCGTCGGGCCGACCTTGAGGCCGATCGGGTTGGCGATGCCGCGGCAGTATTCGACGTGGGCGCCGTCGAGCTGGCGGGTGCGGTCGCCGATCCAGACCAGATGCGCCGAGGTCGCGTACCACTGCCCCGAGGTGGAATCGACCCGGGTCATCGCCTCCTCGAAGCCGAGGAGCAGGGCCTCGTGGCTGGTGAAGAAGCTGGTGCGCTTGATCTCGGGGGTGGAGAGATCGCTCACGCCGCACGCCTTCATGAAGGCCAGCGCGTCGGTGATCTGATCGGCGAAGGCCTGGTAGCGCTGGCCCTGGGCCGAGCGCTCGCAAAAGCCGAGGTTCCAGCTGTGCACCCGCTCGAGCGAGGCGAAGCCGCCCTCGGTGAAGGCGCGCAGGAGATTCAACGTCGCGGCGGCCTGAGCGTAGGCCTGGAGCTGGCGCTTCGGATCGGGCGTGCGGGCGCCGTCCTCGAAGACGAGCTCGTTGACGATGTCGCCGCGATAGCTCGGGAGCTCGACCTCGCCCTGGCGCTCGACGTCGGCCGAGCGCGGCTTGGCGAACTGCCCGGCCATGCGGCCGAGCTTCACCACCGGCAGGCCGGCGCCGTAGGTCAAGACCACCGCCATCTGCAGCACGACCCGAAGCGTGTCGCGGATCTTGTCGGCGTTGAAGTCGGCGAAGGCCTCGGCGCAGTCGCCGCCCTGCAACAAGAACGCCCTGCCGCCGGCGACCTCGGCGAGATGGGATTTGAGGTTGCGGGCCTCGCCAGCGAAGACGAGCGGGGGATACCCGGCGAGCTCGCGCTCGACGGCGCCGAGGGCCGCGCCGTCGTCGAAGTTCGGGATCTGCTGGGCGTTTTTGGTCCGCCAGCTCGCCGGGTGCCAGCTCGGGTCCATCGCGTCCTCCTGCTCGGGCCGCCGCCGGGTCGAAAGCAGCCCTCTAGCCCAGCCGCGCCGCCGGCACCACCCGTTCTTCGGCGGAGGGCGTCCCTGCTCACCGCCGATCCCCCGCCCTGTACGTCGCCGTTCTACGCCGCCGTCGGTAGCTGCCGCGACGGCCGGAGAAAACCCAGCACCAAAAGGTACGTCAGCACCGCCAGGAGCAGGTGAAAGATCAGCCACTGGATCGCGCTCATCGCCACGAGCAGGAGCGCCGCCGCCTCGAAGAGCTCCGGGCGCATCCAGCCGACTACCGTCATCAGCGCGCCGGTGAAGGTGGTGATCAACAGGATCGCCGGTTCGCTCAGCCAGGTGCGGTAGCGCGCGATCACCAGCCACAGCGCCACCGCCACGGTCGCCATCGTCGCCAACACCATGGTGATCCAGACGCTCACCGGGATCTCGCCGAAGTTCAGCACCCACTCGGAAAAGGTCCGCAGCGGAACCCACAGCGCCAGGACCAGGACCAGAACCCCGATGGTCGAATAGTGATCCTGCGCGAGGCGGTCGGCCGCGGACGCCGCGGTCACGATACAGGCCATTACCAAGCTTACGAAGAGCACACCCACAAAGGTCAAGCCGTTCGACCAGAACCAGCGGGGGCTGGCGTCGGCGAACGGCCGGCAGTCGGCGCCGCCACCGCCGGGCGTGAGCTCCTTGTACTCTTTGCGCAAGTTGGCCAGCTCTTGCCGCCAGTCGGCCAAATGCAGCTGCGCGAGGTCGCTGCGCAGCGCCGGCTCGCCCACGTCCGCGGGCGCGGGCAGCCGGTCGCCGCAGAAGCCCTGATGCGCCTCGTCGACCACGATCAGCGCCGCGCTCGCGAGCGCGAGCCCGAGCGCCGGTAGCGCGATCTTGCGGCAGTGGACGAGCACCGCGAAGTCGAAGCGGGTGAGGAAGACGCCGAGCGCGAACGGCAGCAGGACGACGTGGAAGAGGGTCTTGCCCGGGTCCCTCAGCGCGAACAGCAAGCCATGGCCCGGGCCGACCATCTGCATGCGCAAGAGGACGTCGACGACGCCGGCTGCGGCCACCAGCACCACCAAGCCCGAACGCCAAGGCAGTCGCGTGCGCGGCAACGACGGCCTCCCGAGCTGCGAAGGGCGCAAAATCCGCCCGGCCGAAGCGCTGTCCGCCCGGGCGGACAGCGCGTGCGCCGCGCCCTCACTGGGTCGCGGGTCACCCCATCCGGCGTACTCGGCCGGCGGGCGCTGCGCAACGGCGCCGTCCTTCGCTCGCCACGGGCGGGCGCCGTCGCCGTCGCCGAGCGCGCGGGTCGCGGGTTAGCGAGCCGCGCCACCGCGGCGCGTCGGCATCTCGTCGAGGCTCAGCCGTCCGTCGTCGTTGCGGTCGAGTTGCTCGAACATTCCTTCGCGGTTCTCCTGCGCGACCCCGGTACTCGACATCGCACCCGGCCGCTCGCCCTCGACGAATTCCTCACGGCTCACGCTGCCGTCGCCGTCACGGTCGAGTTGCTCGAACATCCGACCCTGCTGCATCCCGGGCCCACCGCCCGGTCCTTGGCCCGTGCCGCCACCACCGGGACCAGTGCCGCGCCCCCCTTGGCCCGTGCCGCGGCCGTCGCGGGCCGTGCCACGGCCGCCCTGACCCGCGCCGGGCTGTCCCTGCTGCGCCTGGGCGAGAACCACGCCGGCTTGCGCGCTCGCGACATCCGCCGGCAGCGCCGCGGCGGCCGCGAGCCCGGCCGCACCGACGATCGCCATCATCGTCCGCTTCGACATGAACCCCTCCTTTTCCGACCTTCGGTCGGTCCGCACGATTGACCTCTATCGAATATGTCGAACGTCGCTGCCACACCGCCGTTCCGCCGCCGCGGCGCGCGCCACCCGGCCGCATCGGGCGCGTAACGTGCGTGAACGCCCACGGGGCATGAGAAGCCGTCGAGGGGCATGATCGAGGTCCGTTACCGGTTTGTCGGCGGGGGCCAGCGCGCACCGGTGGCGCTTCTCGCCAGCGCTTCTGGCGGCCGGCGCCGCGCCCACCGGCGGCGCGGACGTCGAGCGGGAGGAATTCGCGGCCGAGCAAGCCGAACACCGCGACGACGCGGGCGCGCTCCGCTCGACCGAAGCGGACCGGTGCCGCGAGCGCGGCACACGCACTTCCAGCGTCGGCGATGGGGCGCGGTGAAGCCGGCTTTGACACCCTCACCCGTGCGTGGCAGTTGGCGCTCATGCGGATCGTGCGAGGCTATCGCCGGGTGCCGGGCGAGATGCGCGGCGCGGCGGTGGCGCTGGGCAACTTCGACGGCGTGCACCGCGGTCATCAAGCCGTGATCGCGGCCGCCCGGCGTGCCGCCACCGAGCGCGGCCGGGTTCTCGGCGTCGTCACCTTCCGGCCCCACCCGCGCGAGTTCTTCGACCCGATCGGCGCGCCCGAGCGCCTCGGCGGCTTTCGCATGCGGATGGAACGCCTGCGCGCGCTCGGCGTCGAGCGGCTGTTCATCGTCCCCTTCAACGACGGGCTGCGCCGGATGAGCGCCGAGAGCTTCGCGCGCGACGTGCTCGCCGACGGCCTCGGCGTGGGCCACGTCGTCGTCGGCGACAGCTTTCGTTTCGGTCACCGCCGCCAGGGCGACGCCGCACTCCTCGCCCGCGTCGGCCGCGAGCGCGGCTACGGCGTCGAGGCGCTGCCGCCGGTGGAGGTGCAAGGCGCACCGGCGAGCTCCACCCGCATCCGCCAGGCCCTCGCCGACGGCGACGTGCCCCTGGCCAACGCCGTCCTCGGCCGGCCCTACCAGCTCGACGCGCTGGTCGTCGAAGGCGACCGTATCGGCCGCACGCTGGGCTATCCGACCGCCAACCTGCGACCGATCGGCCGTCGCGTTCTGCTGCCGCGCACCGGCGTCTACGCCGTCCGCCTCAGGCTACCGGACGGCGAATGGGCCGACGGCGCGGCTAACCTCGGGTGGCGGCCGGTTTTCGACGGCCAGGATCTGCGCCTCGAGGTCCATCTGTTCGATCGCGACGTCGATCTCTACGGCGCGCGGGTACGGCTCGCCTGGCACGGCTTCGTGCGCGACGAGCGCAACTTCGACGGCGTCGACGCGCTCAAGGCCCAGATGGCCGCCGATTGCGACGACGCCCGCCATATCTTAAGGCACATGCCCGAGCCCGACGCGGCATCCAGCGCCTGATGGACCGATGACCCAGGACTTCCGCGAGACCGTCGCCCTGCCGAAGACGTCGTTTCCGATGAAGGCCAACCTGCCGCAGCGGGAACCGGAGATCTTGAAGCGGTGGCAGGGTCTCGACCTCTACCGTCGCCTGCGGGCGGACTCGGCGGGGCGCGAGACGTTCGTCCTGCACGACGGCCCGCCCTACGCCAACGGCCATCTCCACATGGGGACGGCGCTCAACAAGATCTTGAAGGACGTCGTCAACCGCTCGCAGCAGATGCTGGGCAAGGACGCCGCCTACGTCCCCGGCTGGGACTGCCACGGTCTGCCGATCGAGTGGCACATCGAGCAGCAGTACAGGAAGAAGGGTAAGGACAAGGACGAGATCCCGATCCAGGCCTTTCGCCGCCAATGCCGCGACTTCGCCGACAAGTGGATAGGAGTGCAAAAAGAGGAGTTTAAGCGCCTCGGCGTCCTCGGTGATTGGGAAAACCCCTACACCACCATGAGCTTCGACGCCGAGGCCGGCATTTTCGAAGAGCTCGCCAAGTTCCTGATGAAGGGGAGCCTCTACCGCGGCCACAAGTCGGTGATGTGGTCGGTGGTCGAGAAGACAGCGCTGGCCGAGGCCGAGGTCGAGTACCACGACCACACCTCGCACACCATCTGGGTGCGCTTTCCCGTCGTCGAGACCTCGGTGCCGGAGCTGCAACAGGCCGCGGTCGTGATCTGGACGACGACGCCCTGGACCATACCGGCGAACCGCGCGGTGGCGTTCGGCGAGGAGGTCGAGTACCGGCTCGTCGAGGTGGCCTCCGCGAGCGAGGGCAGCCTCGCTCGCGAAGCCGAACGACTGGTGCTGGCCGACGAACTCGTCGGCGACGTCTGCGCCGCGGCGAAGATCGACGAGGTCCGCACCGTCGCTCGGTTCAAAGGCAAGGACCTCACCGGCACGGTGTTGGCGCACCCCTTCCGCGGCCGCGGCTACGACGACGTGCCGATGCTGGCGGGCGAGTTCGTCACCACCGAGCAGGGCACGGGCCTCGTCCACATCGCGCCGAGCCACGGCGAAGACGACTTCGTCCTCGGCGCGCGCCACGGCCTCGAGGTGCCCGACACCGTCGCCGAGGACGGCCGCTACACCGCCGCCGTGCCCGGCTTCGAGGGCGTGCACGTCTTCGAGGCGCACGAGCCGGTGATCCAGGCCCTGGAGGCGAGCGGCGCGCTGCTCGCCCGCGGGCAGATGGTGCACAGCTACCCGCACTCCTGGCGCTCGAAGGCGCCCCTCATCTTCCGCGCCACGCCGCAGTGGTTCATCGCCATGGACGGCGAGGACCGCCTGCGCGACACGGCGCTGCGCGCCATCGAGGAGACGCGCTTCGTGCCGGCCTCGGGCGCCAACCGCATCCGCGGCATGGTCGAGAGCCGCCCCGACTGGTGCGTCAGCCGCCAGCGCGCCTGGGGCGTGCCGATCGCGGTGTTCGTGCACAAGGCGACGGGCGAGGTGCTGCGCGACGCCGAGGTGTGCAACCGCATCGCCGCCGCCTTCCGGACGGAGGGTGCGGACGCGTGGTGGAACCGCGATCCTCAGGACTTCCTCGGGCCCGAGCGCGACGCCGCCGACTACGAGCAGGTCACCGACATCCTCGACGTCTGGTTCGATTCCGGCTCGACCCACGCCACCGTGCTGGAGCAGCGCCCCGAGCTGCAATGGCCGGCGTCGCTCTACCTCGAGGGCTCGGACCAGCACCGCGGCTGGTTCCAGTCGAGCTTGATGGAGAGCTGCGGCACCCGCGGCCGCGCCCCCTACGACACGGTACTCACCCACGGCTTCGTCGTCGACCCGCTCGGGCGCAAGATGTCGAAGTCGCTCGGCAACGGCATCGAGGTCCAAGACCTCTTGAAGCAATACGGTGCCGACATCGCGCGCCTTTGGGTCGTCTCGGCCGACTTCACCGAGGACATCCGCATCGGCGACGAGATCCTCAAGCGTCAGGCCGACGCCTACCGCCGCCTGCGGAACACGCTGCGCTTTTTGCTCGGCAACCTCAACGGCTTCAGCCCCGCCGAGCGCCTCGAGCCGGCGGCGATGCCGGAGCTGGAACGCTGGGTGCTGCATCGCCTCACCGAGCTCGACGCCCTCGTGCACGAGGCCAACGCCGCGTTCGACTACGACCGGCTCTATCAGGCGCTCACCACCTTCTGCGGCAACGACCTCTCGGCCTTCTACTTCGACGTCAGAAAGGACGCGCTCTACTGCGATCCGCTGGACGGCGTCCGCCGGCGGGCGGCGCGCACCGTGCTCGACAGCCTGTTCGACACGCTGGTCCGCTGGCTGGCGCCGGTGCTGGTCTTCACCTGCGACGAGGCCTGGACGTCGCGCTACGGCACGGACGACTGCGTGCATCTGCAGCGCTTCCGCGACTTGCCGACCGCCTGGCGCGACGATGCGCTCGCGGCGAAATGGGCGCGGGTGCGCGACATCCGCCGGGTGATCACCGGCGCGCTCGAGGTGGAGCGGCGCGACAAGCGCATCGGCGCCTCGCTGGAGGCCAGGCCCACCGTCCATCTCGGCGCCGACGACCTGGCCCTGGTCGCCGACCTCGATCTGGCCGAGCTCGCGATCACCAGCGGCATCGCGCTCACCGACGCGCCCGCCCCCGCCGACGCCTTCCGGTTGGAGGACGTCGACGGCGTCGCGGTGGTGCCGAAGCGCGCCGGCGGCGAGCGCTGCGCGCGCTGCTGGCAGCAGGTCGACGAGCTTTCCACCGAGGGCCTGTGCGAGCGCTGCGAGGCGGCGGTGGCGGCCTGGCGCGCGGTCGCCTGAGCGCCGCGGTGGGGCGCAGCGCCTTCGTCGTGGCGGCGATCCTCGCCGTCGATCAGGCGAGCAAGTTCGCTGTCCTGCGCGCCTACTCGCCCCTGACCTGGCCGTGGGAGATCACCCCCTTCCTCGACCTCGTGGTGGTTTGGAACCGCGGCGTCAGTTTCGGGCTCCTGGGCGGCAACGACGGCGAGGTGCAGCGCTGGGGGCTCGTCGCCCTGGCGGCGGGGGTGGCGGCCGTGCTCGCCGTCTGGCTCGCGCGCGGGGTCGACGACCGCCTGCAGCGGTGGTCGTTGCGGCTGATCGTCGCCGGCGCTATCGGCAACGCGATCGACCGGGTGGTCCACGGCGCGGTGGTCGACTTCCTCGATTTCCACTACGCCGGATGGCACTGGCCGGCGTTCAACGTCGCCGACAGCGCCATCGTCGTCGGCGCCGTGCTGTTGGTCGCCGACGGCTTGCGGCCGGGGCGCGCGGCGCCCAACTGACGCACTGCTTTGGAGGCCCATCGTCCATGCGTCGTCCTCTCGTCTTCGTCCTGGTCCTGGTTCCGCTCGCGATGCTCGCCGGCTGCGGCGGCGATCGCACGCTCGCCGACCGCCTCGGGATGGGACGCAACGCCCCCGACGAGTTCCAGGTGGTCGCACGCGCGCCACTGGTTCTGCCACCGGAGTACAACCTGCGACCGCCCGAACCGGGGGCGGCGCGACCGCAGGAGGGCACCACCAGCGACCGGGCCGAGCGCGCGCTCACCGGCCGCGTCCAGCAAACCAGCGAGGTGACCGCGGGCTCACAGGCCCTGTTGACGCAGGCCGGGGCGGAACGTGCCGATCCCGACATCCGCCAGACGATCGCGGAGGAGAGCCGCGGCCTCGCGGGGCTGGACGAGGACCGATTCTGGTTCATCTTAAACTTTCAACGGCAGCTCTATGCCCGCGCCGACGAGACGCCGCTGGATGCGCGGGCGGAGGCGCGCCGGCTCGCCGACGCCGGCATAGAGGTCCGCACCACCCAGCTCGGCAGCGAACCGATCCTGCCCCCGGGAGAGACCCCATGAGTACCCGTATCCTGTTCGCGACCGCGCTGGCCACCGCCGCGGTGACGGCGAGCCCGGGCGAGGCGCGGATGTTCGCGCCCGAAACCTTCACCCTCGACAACGGCATGCAAGTGGTGGTGGTCACCAACCGCCGTGCGCCGGTCGTGAGCCACTGGGTCTGGTACAAGGTCGGCACCGCCGACAGCCCGGCGGGCAAGTCCGGCCTGCCGCACTTTCTCGAACACCTGATGTTCAAGGGCACCGAGACCCTCCAGCCCGGCGAGTTCTCGCGGACGGTGGCGCGTAACGGCGGCACCGAGAACGCCATGACGTCGTCGGATTTCACCGCCTACTTCCAGAGCATCGCTAAGGACCGGCTCGAGGTGGTGATGCGCATGGAGGCTGACCGCATGGCCAACCTGCGTCTCACCGACGAGGTCGTGCTGCCCGAGCGCGACGTCATCTTGGAGGAGCGACGCTCACGCGTCGACAACGACCCCTCGGCGCGGCTCTACGAGCAGATGAGCGCGGCACAGTATCTCAACCACCCCTACGGCGACCCGATCATCGGCTGGTTCCACGAGATCGAGAGCTACACCCGCGAGGACGCGCTCGACTTCTACGAGACTTGGTACGCCCCCAACAACGCGGTTCTGATCGTGGTCGGCGACGTCGACGCCGGCGAGGTACGCCCGCTCGCCGAGGCGAGCTACGGCCGCATCCCCGCCGCCGCCGTGCCCGCGCGCGATCGCCTAGACGAGCCGCCGCAGGAGGCCGCGCGCCGCGTCGTGCTCGAGGATGCGCGGGTCGCCCAGCCGACGCTGGCCCGGACCTATCTCGCCCCGAGCCAGAACCAGGCCGGCTGGGAGACCGCCCACGCCCTCGACCTCTTCGCCGAGATCCTCGGCGGTGGGACCACCAGCCGGCTCTATCGCGAGCTCGTCGTCGACCAGCAGCTCGCGGCCTCCGCCGGCGCCTATTATCGGGGCAACGCCCTCGATGCGACCACCTTGCGCCTCTACGCCACGCCGCGCGCCGGCGTCGAGCTGGAGGAGCTGGAGGCCGCACTCGACGCCGTCGTTCAGCGCACGCTCGCCGAGGGCGTCAGCGCCGACGAGCTCGAACGCGCCAAGACCCGAATGCAGGCCGAGAGCGTCTACGCCCGCGATAGCCTGGGCGGCGCGGCGCGGATCTTCGGCGCGGCGCTGACGACGGGACTCGACGTCGAAGACGTCGAGCGCTGGCCTGCGCGGACGGCGGCGGTCGACCTCGAACAGGTCAACGACGCGGCTCGCAACGTCTTCGTGCCGGGGCGCTCGGTGACCGGGCTGTTGCGTCCGGCACCCACTGCCGACCGGGGCGAGACCGGGTGACATCATGCGCAACTGTCTTTTGGGGGTGGTCATGACCACGACGCTCGCCTTCACGTCTTCGGGGGACGCACAGTCGGCGGCGAGCGTCGAGCAGGTCGTGAGCCCCGGCGGCGTCCACGCCTATCTGCTGCACGAGCCGGCGGTGCCGATGCTGGCGATGTCGTTTCTGTTCAAGGGCGGGGCGCAGTACGAGACCGCCGAGCAGGCCGGCCTCGCGCGCATGACCGCGGCGCTGTTGGACGAGGGCGCCGGCGACATGGACAGCCAGGCGTTCAGGAGCGCGCTCGAGGACAACGCCATCCGGTTGAGCTTCGACGCCGACCGCGACCAGCTCACCGGCGAACTGCGCACCCTCACCGCGAACCGCGAGCTGGCCTTCGATTTGTTGCGACAAGCGCTGAGCGCACCGCGCTTCGACGCCGAGCCGATCGAGCGCATCCGCGCCCAGATTCAGGCCGGGCTCAAGCGGCGGCTCAACGACCCCAACATGATCTCCCGGCGGTCGTGGTTCGCCACGGCTTTCCACGAGCACAGCTACGGCCATCCGGCGGACGGCCGGATCGAGACCATTGCGGAGCTCGACCGCGCCGCGCTCGTCGCCTTTAAAGACGCTCAGCTCGTCCGCGACAAACTCCACATCGGGGTCGCCGGCGACATCACCGCCGAAGAGCTGGCGTCGGCGCTCGACCGCATCTTCGAGGATCTGCCCGAAACCTCGCCGGCGCCCGACGTGGCGGCGGTCGAACCGGCGGGCCGCCGAACCGTCGTCGAGAACCAGGCGGTGCCGCAGAGCGTGGTGACCTTCGGCCATGGCGGGATCGACCGCAAGGATCCGGACTACTACGCCGCCTACGTCGCCAACTACATCCTTGGCGGCGGCGGTTTTCAGAGCCGGTTGATGCAGGAGATCCGCGAGAAGCGCGGCCTCGCCTACGGCGCCTACAGCTACCTGTTGGACGCCGACAAGGCGCCGTTGTGGATGGGCGGTGTGGCCACCAACAACGAGGACGTGGCCGAAAGCATCCGGCTGGTGCGCGAGCAGGTGGCGAGCGTCGCCGCCGGCGAGATCACCGCGGACGAGCTCGACGGCGCCAAGACGTTCCTCACCGGCTCGTTCCCCTTGCGGCTGACCAGCAACGCTCAGGTGGCGCAGCTCTTGCGCAGCATGTCGGCGCAGGACCTCGGCCGCGATTACCTGGATCGGCGCAACGGCTACATCGAGGCGGTGACGCTCGACGACGTCGAGCGCGTCGCCGGTGAGCTGTTCGATCCCGAAGCACTTCTCTTCGTCGTCGTCGGCCAGCCGGAGGGCGTCGAAGGCTGAGAGCGGCGCGTTGACCCGCCCGCCGCCACGCCATAGAGCGGTCGAAGCGGTCACCGTCGAAACGAACCAGAGAGCACGGTCATGGACGAGCGGGCAGGGATGCGGGCGGTCGGGCTGGCGGGCGCCGCGGTCACGGCGCTGGCGGCGTCAAGCGCGGCGGCGGAGACCTGGGACATGCCGATGGCCTACGCCGCCAGCAACTTCCACTCGGCGACGGGTGCGGCCTTCGCCAACTGCGTGACCACCGGCACCGGCGGCGAGCTCGAGGTGGTCACCCATCCCTCGGGTGCGCTCTTCGGCGGCGCCGACATCAAGCGTGCGGTCCAGACCGGCCAGGTTCCGATCGGCGAGCGTCTGCTTTCGGCGCACCAGAACGAAGATCCGCTGTTCGGCATCGATTCGATCCCCTTCCTCGCCACCTCCTTCGAGGAGGCGGAGCTCTTGTGGGATCTGGCCGAGGAGCCGATGCGCGATCTCCTCGAAGAACAGAACCTGCATCTGCTCTACTCGGTGCCGTGGCCGCCGCAGGGCCTCTACTTCAAGCAGGAGGTGGACGAGCTGGCCGATATGGCGGGCATCAAGTTCCGCTCCTACAACGCGGCCACGGCGCGCCTCGCCGAGCTCGCCGGCATGACGCCGGTGCAGATCGAGGCCGCCGAGATCAGCCAAGCTTTCGCCACCGGTGTCGCCGGGGCGATGATCTCCTCGGGTGCCACCGGCTACGACCGCAAGGTGTGGGAGAACCTGACGCACTTCTACACCGTCAACGCCTGGCTGCCGCGCAACTATATCTTTACCAATCTCGACGCCTGGAACGATCTCGACGCGGCGACGCGGGACATCTTCGAGGGCTGCGCCGATCTCGCGGCCTATGCCGGCTACTGGCGTTCGGTGCAGTACACCGATTTCACCACCGGCCAGCTCGCCGAGAACGGCATGACCGTGGCGCCGCCGAGCGCGCAGCTCGAGGCCGACCTCCAGGAGATCGGCCGCACCATGACCGAGGAGTGGCTCGCCGAGGCCGGCGACGAGGGCGCGGCCATCATCGAGGAGTTCCGCGCGCGCACCGGCGGCTGATGGCGCCCACGTCGGCCGGCGCGCGCCGGGACCGCCGCGTGCGCGCCGCGCTCGACCGGCTCTACGCCATCTGTGCCGGCATCGCGGCGATCTGCCTGGTGGCCATCCTGCTCATCATTCTGGCCCAGGTCCTCGCGCGCTGGAGCGGGCTCACCTTCCCGGGGGCGACGTCCTATGCCGGCTACTGCATGGCCGCCGCCTCGTTCTTCGCCTTCGCCAGCGCCTTGAACCACGGCGCCCACATTCGGGTGAGCCTGCTCCTGCAGGTGGCGGGGCGGCATCGGCGCTGGCTCGAGCTCTGGTGCTTCACCGTCGCCAGCGCGCTGATGTGGTACTTCGTCTGGCACGCCGTCGAAACCGTGCGCTGGTCTTGGCGCTTCGGCGACGTCAGCCAAGGCCAGGACGCGACGCCGCTTTGGATCCCGCAGAGCGCGATGGTGATCGGCGGCGTCGTCTTCGCGATCGCGCTCACCGACCGGTTGATACGGGTCATCCGCACCGGTGATGCCGGCATCCGGCGCGAGGTCGCCGGCGACGGCACGGGCTGAGGACGCGCGGCCGTGGAAGAGCTTTCCCTCGTCGCCATCTTCCTCTTCGTCCTCTTTTTGCTCCTCGGCACCGGCGTCTGGGTCGGCCTCGCCCTTCTGGGCGTCGCCTATGTCGGCATGGAGCTCTTCACCGGCCGTCCCGTCGGGCCGGCGATGATCACGACGATCTGGGCGACGTCGTCGTCCTGGACGCTGACGGCGCTGCCGCTCTTCATCTGGATGGGCGAAATCCTCTACCGCACGCGGCTGTCGGAGGACATGTTCGCGGGCTTGGCCCCTTGGCTCAGGCACCTGCCCGGCGGGCTCATCCACACCAACATCCTGGGCTGTACCGCCTTCGCCGCGGTCTCCGGCTCGAGCGCGGCCACGCTCAGCACGGTCGGCAAGATGTCGATCCCCGAGCTGCGCCGGCGCGGGTACCCCGAACACATGGTCGTCGGCACGCTCGCGGGTGCCGCCACCCTCGGGCTTATGGTGCCGCCCTCGCTGATCCTCATCGTCTACGGCGTCACCATCAACGAATCGATCTCCAAGCTGTTCATCGCCGGCGTGCTGCCCGGCCTCGTGCTCGCCGCCATGTTCATGGGCTACGCCGCGCTCTACGCCACCTTCGCGCGCGACTGGCATCCCGGGGCCGAAACCGCGCTGGGGTGGCGCGAGCGGCTGGCGAGCATCCGCCTCCTGTTGCCGGTGGTGTTGCTCGTCCTCTTCGTCATCGGCTCGATGTATCTGGGCTTCGCCACCGCCACCGAGGCCGCCGCCTTCGGTGTCGTCGGCGCCCTCGTCCTCGCCGCCGGCCAGGGCGCACTCGGCTGGCGCAGCTTTCGCGCCAGCCTGATGGGGGCGGTGCACACCTCGGCGATGATCGCGCTGATCCTCGCCGGCGCGGCGTTCCTCACCCTGGCGATGGGCTTCACCGGCCTGCCGCGGGCGCTCGCCGGCTGGATCGCCGAGCTGGAACTGTCGCGGCTGGCGCTCCTGGTCGCGCTCATGTTGTTCTACATCGTGGTGGGCTGCTTTCTCGACGGCATCAGCGCCGTGGTACTGACCATGGCGGTGGTCGAGCCGATGGTGCGCCAGGCCGGCATCGACATGATCTGGTTCGGGATCTTCGTCGTCGTGGTCGTCGAGATGGCGCAGATCACCCCGCCCATCGGCTTCAACCTGTTCGTCCTGCAGGGCATGACCGAGCACGACATCGGCTACGTGGCACGGGCGGCGCTGCCGATGTTCCTGATCATGGTGGCGATGGTGTTCGTGCTGATCGCGGTGCCCGAGCTCGCCACCTGGCTGCCGGCCCGGATGAGCGGCGCGCCGGTCGGTTGAGCTCGGTTTCGCCGCGACGCCCGCGCCCCTAAACTGCGGCCATGGCTTCGATCCGTCGCCTGCCGCCGCCGCTGGTCAACCGCATCGCCGCCGGCGAGGTCGTCGAGCGCCCGGCCTCGGTGGTCAAGGAACTCGTCGAGAACGCCGTCGACGCGGGTGCCGCGCGGGTCGAGGTCGAGCTCGCCGACGCCGGGCGCAGCCTGATCCGGGTGCGCGACGACGGCGTCGGCATGGACGCCGCGGCGCTGCCGCTCGCGGTCGAGCGCCACGCCACCTCCAAGCTTCCCGCCGACGATCTGCTCGACCTGCGTCATCTCGGCTTTCGCGGCGAGGCGCTGCCGTCGATCGCGGCGGTGAGCCGGCTCGCGCTCACCAGCCGCACCGAGGGCGCCGAGCACGCCTGGCGGCTCGAGGTCGACGCCGGCGACGTGCGCGAACCCGTGCCGGCGGCCGGTCCGCGCGGCACCGAGGTGGTCGTGCGCGATCTCTTCTACGCCACCCCGGCGCGGCTGAAGTTCCTCAAGAGCGAACGTGCCGAGCTGCAGGCCGCGACCGACACCGTGAAACGCCTGGCGCTGGCCCATCCCGCCGTGGCGTTGCGCCTCGTCCACGGCGAGCGGCAGCTGTTCGCGGCGCAGCCGGCCGACCGCTTCGGGCGTGCCCTGGCGGTGATGGGCGGAGCCCTCGCCGACGCCGTCCACGTCACCGCCGCGCGCGACGACCTCGCGCTCGAGGCCTTCTGCGCGCTGCCGACCGCCGGCGCCAAGACGTCGCGCCAGCAGGCGCTGATCGTCAACGGCCGGCCGGTCACCGACCGCACGCTCGCCGGCGCCCTCAAGGCGGCCTACGACGACCTCCTGGCGAAGGACCGCCATCCGGTCGCGGTCCTGCATTTGGACGCCGCGCCGCAGGCCGTCGACGTCAACGTCCACCCGACCAAGGCCGAAGTGCGGTTTCGCGACGCCGGGGCGGTGCGCGGGCTCGTCGTCGGGGCCATCCGTCGCGCGCTCGCGGGCGCCGGGCACCGCACCGCGCAGACCGTGAGCGACGCCGCGCTCGGCGCCTTTCGCCCCGGTTCGGCGCCGGCGCCCGCGCCCGGATCGTCAGATCGGAAGAGCGTCGTGTAGGGAAAGAGTGTAGATC
>CAZCVH010000005.1:0-27154 GCA_964502115.1 uncultured Geminicoccaceae bacterium | reverse complement strand
CGGCTGCACACCGCGCGCTCGCGCAACGACCAGGTCGCGACCGACTTCAAGCTGTTCGTGCGCGACGCCATCGACCGCGCCGACGCCTTGCTGCGGTCGTTGCAGGCGATCTTGATCGACCGCGCCGAGATCGAGGCCGCCACCGTCATGCCCGGCTTCACCCATCTGCAGGCGGCGCAGCCGGTGACCCTCGGCCACCATCTTCTGGCCTATGTCGAGATGTTCGGCCGCGATCGCGAGCGCTTCGCGGACGCCCGCCGGCGGCTCAACGAGTGCCCGCTCGGGGCCGCCGCCCTCGCCGGCACCGGCTTTGCGATCGATCGCGACCACACCGCCGCCGCGCTCGGCTTCGACCGGCCGACGGCGAACTCGCTCGATGCCGTCTCCGACCGCGACTTCGCGCTGGACTATCTGAGCGCGGCGGCGATCGCCGCCGTCCACCTTTCGCGGCTGGCCGAGGAGCTGGTGCTGTGGTCGACGCCGCAATTCGGCTTCGTCGCGATGGACGAGGCCTACGCCACCGGCAGCTCGATCATGCCGCAAAAGCGCAACCCCGACGCCGCCGAGCTGATGCGCGGCAAGACCGGGCGGGTGCTGGGCGATCTGCAGGCGCTGCTGGTGGCGCTCAAGGGCCTGCCGTTGGCCTATTCCAAGGACATGCAGGAAGACAAGGAGCCCGTCTTCGACGCCGTGGACACCCTCGAGCTCGGCCTGGAGGCGGCCCGCGGCATCATGGAGACGGTGCGCTTCGATCGGCTGGCGATGGCGCGCGCGGCCGGCGTGGGCTTTACCACCGCCACCGATCTCGCCGACTGGCTGGTGCGCGTGCTCGGCCTGCCGTTCCGCACCGCCCACGGCGTCGCCGGCCGCGCCGTCAAGGAGGCCGAGGAGCGCGGCTGCGGGCTGGAGGAGCTGCCGCTCGACGTGTTGCAGGGCTTGGAGCCCGACATCACCCACGAGGTGTTCGACGTGCTCGGTGTCGAGCGTTCCGTCGCCAGCCGCAACAGCGCCGGCGGCACCGCGCCCGCTCGCGTTCGCGAGGCCGCGGCGGCGGCGCGCGCGCGCTTTTCGGGGCTGAGCTGATGCGCGCGACGACGGCCCTGGCGCTCGCTCTTCTGTGGCTCGCCGCGTGCGGCAAGGTGGGCCCGCTCGAGCTGCCGGCCGACGACGGCACCGAGCGGGAAGCGCCGGCGTGAGTGCGCCTTTGGCCTACCGCGGCGGCGTCCTCGAGCTCGACGGCACGCCGCTCGCCCCGCTCGCCGCCGAACACGGCACCCCGCTCTACGTCTACGCCGCGGGCGAGATCCGCCGCCGTCTGCAGCGCCTGGAGGCGGCGTTCGCGCCGGTGCGCCCGCTCTTTTGCTATGCCGTGAAGGCCAACCCGACGCTCGCCGTGGTGGCGACGCTGGCGCGCGCGGGCGCGGGCGCCGACGTCGTCTCGGGCGGCGAGCTCGACCGGGCGCGGGCCGCGGGCGTCGCACCCGAGCGCATCGTCTTCGCCGGTGTCGGCAAGAGCCGTGGCGAGATCGAGCAGGGCCTCGTCGCCGGCATCCTGCAGTTCAACGTCGAGTCGCTGGAGGAGCTGCGGCTCGTCGACGCCGTCGCCGCCGAGCGCGGCGTCACCGCGCCGGTGGCGCTGCGCCTCAACCCCGACGTCGCCGCCTCCACCCACGACAAGATCGCCACTGGCCGCCGCCACGACAAGTTCGGCATCGGCGCCGAGCGCCTGGGCGAGGTGCTCGAGGTGGTGCGCCGGCTCGACCACGTCCGCGTCGTCGGATTGCACTGCCACATCGGCTCGCAGATCGCGGTGGTGGAGGATTTCGAGCGGGCTTACCGGCGCATGGCCGAGCTCTATCGCTTCGCCCGCGGCGAGGGCCTGCCGCTGGAGCGGCTCAACCTCGGCGGCGGCTTCGGCATCCGCTACGCCGACGAGCGCGAGCTCGACGTCGCCGCCTTCGCGGCCATGGCCCGCGGCGTCACGGCGGAGCTCGGCTGCGGGCTGGTGTTCGAGCCGGGGCGCTTTCTCGTCGCCGCGGCGGGTGCGCTGTTGAGCCGCATCCTTCTGGTCAAGAGCGGCAGCGACGGTCGCCGCTTCGTCGTCCTCGACGCCGGCATGAACACTCTCCTGCGGCCGGCGCTCTACGGTGCCGTCCACCCCGTTCACCCGCTGCGCCGAGGCGCGGAGGACCGCGACGAGGTCGTCGACGTGGTGGGGCCGATCTGCGAGACCAGCGACGTCTTCGCCCGCGACGTCTCCCTGTCGCGGGCGCAGGCGGGCGAGCTGGTCGCCTTGGCCAACGCCGGCGCCTATGGCGCGGTGATGGGGTCGGACTACAATTCAAGGGGCCGGGCCGGCGAGGTCCTCGTCGACGGTGCGCGCAGCGCGGTGGTCAAGTCGCCACGCCCGCCGGCGGCACAGTTCGCCGACGAGGCGGTGCCGGCCTGGTTGGAGCCGGCCCCGGCCACGGGGTCGTGACGGGGTAACGCCTCCGAGGGAGCCTGCCATGGCGGAGACGCAAGCGCGACTGAGCCGCCGGCTCGCCCGGCGCCGCCGCTGGGCCGGGATGGTGCTCGCCACCGAGCGGGGGATCGACGCCTTCGCCCCGGCGTTGGCGCTTCTCGTCCTGTTCGCGGCGGTGAGCCTGCTGGGCTGGTGGGCGCATCTGCCGTGGTGGGCGCACGGCGTCGCCCTGGTCCTCGTCCTCGGCGCCTGGGGCTGGACCCTGGAGCGCGGCCGCCGCCGCTTTCGCGCGCCCACGGCGGGCGACGTCGACCGCCGCCTGGAGCGCGCCGCAGGGCTCCACCACCGCCCCATCGCCAGCCTCGACGACCGCCCGGCGGGCGCGGGCGACACCGCTGCCAGCCGGCTGTGGGCGGCGCATCAGGCGCGCCAGCGGGCCGCACTCGGTCGGCTGCGTTTCGTCGGCCTCGCGCCCGTCCTCACCCGGCGCGATCCGTGGGCGCTGCGCGTGGCGGTGGTGCTGGCGCTGGTGCTCGCTGTGATCGACGCCGGGGCGAACTGGCGCGGGCGCCTGCTCGACGCCGTCACCCCGAGCCCGGCGCGGGCGACGGTGGACGCGCCGACGCGGATCGATTTGTGGGTGACACCGCCGGCCTACACCGACCAGCCACCGGTGGTGCGGTCCTACACCCTGCCGGTATCGGCGGCGCCCGCGGCGGTCGTCGTCCCCGAGCGCAGCGAGCTGGTGGTGCAGCTGCACGACCCGGCGGTCGACACCCCGCCGGCGCCGCGCTTCGCCCTCGCCGACCTCGACGCGGAACGGCTCGGCGCCGGCAGCGTCGAGGCCCGCCTCGCGCTCACCGAGAGCGGCGCCCTGGCGATCCCCGGCGCCGGCGAGGCGCCGCGGCTGCGCGTCGACGTCGAGGTCATGCCCGACAACGCCCCGAGCGTCGCCTTCGACGGCCGCCCGCAGGCGACGCACCGCAAGGCGCTGCACACCCGCTACACCGCCGAGGACGATTTCGGCCTCGCCGGGATCGCGCTGGAGCTGACGCTGGTCGGCCGCCCCGATTCCACCGAACGCGTCGCGCTGCGAGAACTCGGCCGGCCCGAGACATCGCTCGACGACGGCAGCTACGTCGACCTGACGCCGCATCCCTTCGCCGGCCAGGAGGTGACCGCGCGTCTGGTCGCGACGGACGTGATCGAGCAGGAAGGGTCGAGCGAAACGCTGAGCTTCGTCTTGCCGGAGCGGGAGTTCACCAATCCGCTGGCACGGGCGATCATCGCGCTGCGCAAGCAGCTCGTGGCCCAGCCCGAGGAGCGCGAGGCGGTGGCGTCCAAGCTCAACATCATGGCGCAGAGTCCGCGGCTCGACGGCGTCGAGGCGGGCATCCCGCTGACCTTGCGAGCGGCCTCGACCCGGCTGGTCCTGAACGGCGTGGGTAGCGCCGACCGCTCGGTGGTCGATCTTTTGTGGGAGCTCGCGCTCTACGTCGAGGACGGCCAGATGGCGGTGGCCGAGCGCGATCTCCGCGAGCTGCAAGAGCAGCTGCGCGAGGCGCTCGAGCGCGGCGCCGAAGCCGAGGAACTCGACCGGCTCTTGGACGAGCTGGAGCAGGCGATGAACGCGTTTCTCGACGCCATGCAGCGCCAGGCGATGGAAGAGTTCCGCAACCTCGATCGCGATCAGCTGGAACGGATGAGGCCGTTCGACCCGAACGCGCAGACGGTCGAGCGGCGCGATCTGCAGGAGATGCTGGAGCAGATGCGCGAGGCGATGCAGAGCGGCGCGCGGGCGCAGGCCGAGCAGATGCTCTCGCAGCTGCAGCAGATGATGGAGAACCTGCAGAGTGCGATGCAGATGCCGCAGACGAACCCGATGCAGCAGAACATGGGCGCGCTACAGGAGCTCATCCAGCGCCAGCAGGACCTGATGGACCAGTCCTTCGACGCCCGGCGGCAGCAGCAGGGTCGAGAGGGCCGGCCGGGACAGCAAGGTCAGCCGGGCGCACAGGGCGAGGGCGGCCAAGCCGGCGGGCAGGGAAAGGGCTTGGGCCAAGAGCAAGAGGCGCTGCGCCGCGCCCTCGGCGAGCTGATGCGCCAGCTCGGCGATCAGGGCCAGGACATCCCCCGCGCACTCGGTCAGAGCGAGCTGCAGATGCGCGACGCCGAGCAGGCACTGAACCAGGGCCGGCCCGGACGGGCCACCGGTCCGCAGGGCGAGGCCCTCGACCTCCTGCAGCAGGGGGCGGGTCAGCTGATGGAGCGGATGCAGCAGCAGATGACGGGTCAGGGGCCGGGCCAGCCGGGCGACCGGCAGGGCATGGGCCCGCCCTTGCGCGAGACCCGCGACCCCCTCGGCCGGCCGCACCGCAACGACGGCGGCGCCAGCCCCTACGGCGTCGAGGTGCCCGACCAGCCCGATCTCGGCACCGCCCGCGACGTCCTGCGCGAGCTGCAGCGGCGTTCCGGCGACAGCGACCGCCCGGCCCTCGAGCTGGACTATCTCGACCGCCTCTTGGAGCGTTTCTGAGCGGGTGCGCATCACCGAGCGCCCCTCCCCCAACCACGCCCCGCGCCCGGCCGACACGCCGGTCGACATGTTGGTGCTGCACTACACCGGCATGCCGTCGGCGGAGGCGGCGCTCGCGCGCCTGCGCGATCCGGCGGCGAAGGTCAGCGCGCACTGGCTGGTGGACGAGGCGGGCGGCGTCGTGCGTGTGGTCGACGAGGAGCGGCTCGCTTGGCACGCCGGGGTTTCGGCGTGGCGTGGCCGGGTCGGACTGAACGCGTCCTCGATCGGCATCGAGATCGTCAACGGCGGCCACGACTTCGGGCTGCCGCCCTACCCCGAGCGCCAGATCGCGGCGGTGGCGGTCCTCGCCCGTGAGATCATCGCGCGCTGGGCGATCCCGGCGGTGAACGTCGTGGGCCACAGCGACGTCGCGCCGATGCGCAAGGCCGATCCCGGCGAGCGCTTCCCGTGGGCGCGGCTGGCTCGCGCCGGTGTCGGCCTCTGGCCCGAGCCGGCCGACGCTCCGCCGGCGGCCGACGTCACCGCCACGCTCGCCGCCATCGGCTACGTGCTGGCGGGCGCGCCGCAGCCGACCTCGGTGAGCGGCACGCTTCAAGCCTTCCAACGCCGCTTCCGCTCCGAGGGCCCGATCGACGGCCGGGCAGACCCGACGACGCGGCGCCGGCTGGCCGAGGTCGCCGCGGTTCACCCCTTGGCGCCGGCGCCGCGCACACCTTAATATGTGTCGTGGGTCAGGTGGCGGGATGGCCGCTCCGGCGTGTGCGCCGGGGAGGAAAGTCCGGGCTCCACGGAAACACGGTGCCGGGTAACGCCCGGCGGGGGCGACCCCAGGGAAAGTGCCACAGAGAGCAGTCCGCCCGCCTGGGCCCGCCGTCGAGCGGACCTGCGGGTCAGGGTGAAAGGGTGCGGTAAGAGCGCACCGCGGCGCCGGTAACGGCGACGGCACGGTAAACCCCACCGGGAGCAAGACCGCGTAGGGACGACGGCGCCTTCGGGCGCAGGCCGGTTTCCGGGCCGGTCGTCCGGGTAGGTCGCGCGAGGCGTCCGGCGACGGGCGTCCCAGAGGAATGGCCATCGGCGGAGCGATCCGCTACAGAACCCGGCTTACACGTCGCCTGACCCACTCCATCCACAGGTCACGAGAACGAAGCAAGTACTATTTCCCCAATTTATCCACAGATTCTGTCCACCTGCGTTTACCACCAAATCCGGCCAATTCCAGTAGGTTAGATATCCACATCCACAAACTACTTGACCGCCGGCTGGGCCACTTATACCGTCTTTGACCAACGAAAGACGCCTTCCGAGCCTCGTTTTCTTAAAGTATTCGCAAGTCGCCTATCAGCAACGCGACGTTGCCGAGCGCGCGAAAGACCCGATGCCATGCCGCTGCAATCGCTATCGCGATCTTTCGTTGGCAGTCTGGAGCGCTATCAACAGGGCGAAGGCACTTGTGCTGGTCGTGCCGCCTCGCCCGAGCGAGCTACCATCGGTTGTAAAAAGAAACTGATAGTAGATTTTTATTACAAAATATGTTGGTGTCCCGCTTCGAGGCGCGCGGGCGCGCCCGCGCGCGTTTTCCCGCCTGTGGATAAGTTGTTATGGATATCGTGGGCGCGCACGTCCCGGTCCTCGGCGAGGAAGTCTGCCGCTGGCTCGCGCCGCTCGAGGGCGCGCGGCTGCTCGACGCCACCTTCGGGGGCGGGGGCTACACCCGGCTGTGGCTCGCCCGCGGCGCGCGTGCCGTGGTCGGCCTCGACCGCGATTCCGCGGCCGTCGCCCGCGGCGAAGCCCTCGCCGCCGAGGAGCCCCGCTTCGCGATGTGCGAGGGCCGCTTCGGCGACCTCGATGGCCTGGTCGACGCGCCGTTCGACGGCGTCGCCTTCGATCTCGGCGTCTCCTCCTTCCAGCTCGACGCGCCCGAGCGCGGCTTCTCCTTTCGCGGCGACGGCCCCTTGGACATGCGCATGGGCCGCGACGGACCGAGCGCGGCCGACCTCGTCGCCGAGCTGGACGAGGTCGAGCTCGCCCGTCTCTTTCGCGAGTTCGGCGAGGAGCGCCGCGCCCGGCGGGTGGCGCGCCGCCTGGTCGAGCGCCGGCGTGAGCGCCCCTTCACCCGCACCGGCGACCTCGCCGAGGTCGTGCGCGCGGCGGTCGGCGGTGGCGGCGGCGACGTCGACCCGGCGACGCGCGTCTTTCAGGCGCTGCGCATCGCGGTCAACGACGAGCTCGGCGAGCTCGACCGCGGCCTGGCCGCGGCGCTCGACCTGCTGGCGCCGGGCGGGCGACTGGTCGTCGTCGCCTTCCATTCGCTGGAGGACCGGGTGGTGAAGCGTTTCATGCGGCGCGAGGCCGGGCGCCAACCCGGCTTCTCGCGGCATCTGCCCGCCGCGGCGGCGCCCGCGGCGGCGCGGCTCGAGCTCTTGACCCGCCGCGTCGTCCGCCCCGACGCCGCCGAGATCGCGTCCAACCCGCGGGCCCGCTCGGCGCGGCTGCGCGCGGCCCGCCGGGTGGAGGCCTGAAGGATGGGCGGCGTCGGACTGATCCTCACGCTCGTGGCGGTGCTGTCGTCGGGCACCGGCGTGATGGTGTTCAAGGAGAACGTCGACCACGAGCGCCAGCGTCTCGCGCGGCTCGAACGCGAGCTCACCGAGGCGCGCGCCGCCACCGCCAGGCTGCAGGCGGAGCTGGCCTACCACCGGCGCCCGGCCTATCTCGCAGATTTCGCCGGCGCGCTGAGCCTGGTGCCGGCGCGACCGACCCAGCTGGCCCGGATGAGCGACGTACCGCGCCGGCCCGTGCCGGTCGCGGCGGGTGAGCCGGCGCCGCGGTTGGTGGCCCTGCCCTCCGGCGAGCGGGTCGGGCTGGCGCGGCGACCGGCGCAGGGTTCACGGCCGTGAACCCGCGCCTCGCCCTCGTCGGCGCCGCCTTCGTCGCGCTCTTCGGCGCGATCGGGCTGCGGCTCGTCGAGCTCGGGCTGGGCTCGACGCCGCCGGCGGCGGCCGGTCCGGTGGTCGCCGCCGAGACGCCGCGCGCCGACCTTCTCGACCGCCGCGGCCGGATCCTGGCCACCACGGTGCCGGCTCCCCGCATCGTCGCCGATCCCGCCCACGTCCGCGATCCCGCGCGCGAGGCCGGCGCGATCGCCGCGGTGGTGGACGACGTCGACGCCGACGCCCTCACCCGTCGGCTCGCCGGTGCCGGGCGCTACGTCGTGGTCCGCCGCGAGGCCAGCTTGGACGAGGTGGAGGCGGTGCGCCGCCTCGGCCTGCCGGCGCTGTGGGTGGAGTACCGCCACACCCGGGTCTATCCCAACGGCCGGCTCGCCGCCCATCTGCTCGGCCATGTCGACGTCGACAACAACGGCCTCGCCGGCGCCGAGCGCGCCTTCGACGACCGGCTTTCGGGGCCGGACGGCGAGCCGGTCCACCTCGCCCTCGATCTCGCCGTGCAGGGCGTCGTCGAGGATGAGCTGCGCGCCGCCAAGGCGCGGCACCGCGCCGAGGCCGCGACGGCGCTGGTGATGGACGTACGTACCGGCGAGCTCTTGGCGGCGGCGAGCCTGCCGGACTTCGATCCGCACCACGCCGGCACGGCGGGCGGCGCCGCCCGCCGGGACCGCAACCTGACCCAGACCTTCGAGCTCGGCTCGGTCTTCAAGCTGTTGAACGTGGCGATGGGGCTGAACGCCGGCGTCGTCGACATCGCCAGCGAGCTCGACGCCCGCGAGCCGATCGTCGTCAACGGCCACCGTATCCGCGACTTCCGCCCCGAACAGCGCCCGCTGAGCGTGCCGGAAGCGCTGATGCACTCCTCCAACATCGCCAACGCCCGCATCGCGCTGCGTGTCGGCGCCGAGCGCCAGCGGGCGTTTCTCGACGCCTTCGCACTCGACCGGCCGCTGGCGCTGGAGACCGGCAACGTCGCCCGGCCTCAGCTTCCCGGCCGGTGGCCGGACGTGACGGTGGCGACGGTCGCCTTCGGCCACGGGATCGCGGTCACGCCGTTGCATCTGGCTAGCGCCGTCGGTGGTCTCCTGGGCCCGGGCCATCCGGTTCCGCCGACGCTGGAGCGCCGCGACGCGCCCGTCGAGCGGACGCCGGTCGTCGGTCGCCGGCTCGTCGAGACGATGCGCGGTCTCGCCTGGCGCGTCGCCACCGAGGGCAGCGGCACCAAGGCCCAGGTCGAGGGCTATCTCGTCGGCGGCAAGACCGGCACGGCGGAGAAGATCGGCGCGAACGGCGCTTACGAGGACGGCAAGGTGCGCTCGAGCTTCGTGGCCGCCCTGCCGATCCACGCGCCACGCTACGTCATCTTCGCGATGCTCGACGAACCGGTCGGCCTCGGCGACCGCCCGGACCTCTACTACGGCGGCTGGACGGCGGCGCCGGCGGTAGGCGCCATGATCGCCCGGATCGGCCCCATCCTCGGCCTCGCGCCGAGCCCGGCCGAGGCCGTGCGCGACCTCGAGCGCTGGGGTGGGCTCGCCCCGGTTCTGGATGCCCGTGACGACGACGGAGGCGCCGATGCGGCTCGCCGATCTCGTGGTTGAGGGCACCGAGCTCGAGGGCGACGGCGAGGTGCCGGTGACGGCGCTGACCGCCGACAGCCGCGACGTCGTACCGGGGGCCGTGTTCGCCGCCCTCGAGGGCGCGCGCGCCGACGGGCTCGACCACGTCGACGACGCCATCGCCCGCGGCGCCGTCGCCGTCCTCGGCGACCATCGACTGGCCGCGCGCGAGCTGGCCGCGGCACGGCTCGTCGCCACCGATCCGCGTCGCGCCCTCGCGCTCGCCGCGGCACGGTTGTTCACGCGCCAGCCGCGCACCGCCGTGGCGGTCACCGGTACCAACGGCAAGACCTCGACGGCGAGCTTCACGCGCCAGCTGTGGCGTGCGCTCGGCCTGCACGCCGCGAGCCTCGGCACCCTCGGCGTCGACGCCCCGGATTTTCCCACCGGCGACAGCCTGACGACGCCGGACCCGGTGGCGCTGCACCGCCTGCTCGCCGACCTCGCCGAGGCCGGGATCGACCATCTCGTGCTCGAGGCGTCGAGCCACGGCCTCGATCAGCGCCGCCTCGACGGCGTGGAGCTCACCGCCGGCGCCTTTTTGAACCTCACCCGCGACCATCTCGACTACCACGGCAGCGAGGCGGCCTACCTCGCCGCCAAGTGGCGGCTGTTCGACCCGCTGCTGCCGCCGGGCGCCACCGCGGTCTTGAACGCCGACATGCCCGACGCCGCCGCGCTCACCGCGGCCGCCCGCGGGCGCGGCCTGCGGGTGGTGGAGATCGGCCGCGCCGGCGCGGACTACCGGCTCGAGGCGGTGACGCCGCGCGCCCATGGTCAGGTGCTGACGCTCGCCCTCGACGGCGCGCGCCACGACGTCGAGTTGGCGGTGGTGGGCGGCTTTCAGGCCTACAACCTGCTGGCCGCGCTCGCCCTCGCCGAAGCCGCGGGTGCCGACCGCTCGGCGCTGCTGGCGGCGGTGGCGGAGCTGCGCGGCCCGCGCGGTCGCATGGAGCTGGTGGCCGGGCATCCGAGCGGGGCGGCGGTGTTCGTGGACTACGCCCACACCCCGGACGCCCTGGCGCAAGCCCTCGCCGGCCTGCGCCCGCACGCCGCCGGCCGCCTCCACGTCGTCTTCGGCTGCGGCGGCGACCGCGACCCGGGCAAGCGCGCGGAGATGGGGGCCATCGCCGCGCGGCTCGCCGATCGCGCGATCGTCACCGACGACAACCCGCGCGGCGAGGATCCCGCCACCATCCGCCGCGCCATCCTCGCCGCCGCGCCGGGCGCGCTCGAGATCGGCGGTCGCGAAGCGGCGATCGCCGCCGCCCTCGACGAGCTGCGCGCCGGCGACGTCCTGCTGGTCGCCGGCAAAGGCCACGAGACCGGCCAAATCGTGGGCGACAGGGTGCACCCCTTCGACGACGCCGAGGTCGTGCGGCGCCGGCTCGGGCCGACGGAGGCGCCGCGATGAGCGCGCTCTGGACCGCGGCCGAGGCGGGCCGGGCGACCGGCGGCGAGGTCCGCGGCGACTGGCACGCCACCGGGGTGTCGATCGACAGCCGTACGCTCGCGGCCGGCGAGCTGTTCGTCGCCTTGGAGCATGCGCGCGACGGCCACGACTTCGTCGCCGACGCCCTCGCCAAGGACGCCGCCGCCGCCCTCGTCGCGCGCGTCCCCCCGGGGGTCGATCCCGACCGTCTGATGATCGTGGACGACACCCGACACGGCCTCGAGGCGCTCGGCGCCGCCGCCCGCGGGCGCAGCGGCGCGCGCGCCGTCGGGATCACCGGCTCGGTCGGCAAGACCGGCGCCAAAACCGCCCTCGCCCGCGGTCTCGCCCGCCAGGGCGCGACCCATGCCAGCGCCAAGAGCCACAACAACCACTGGGGCGTGCCGCTCAGCCTCGCCCGCCTGCCCGCGGACGCCGCCTTCGGCGTCTTCGAGATGGGGATGAATCACGCCGGCGAGATCCGCCGCCTCACCTACCAGGTCCGCCCCGAGGTCGCGCTGGTCACCGCCATCGCGCCGGCGCATCTGGAGAATTTCGACGACGAGAGCGGCATCGCCCGCGCCAAGGCCGAAATTTTCGAGGGCATCGAGGCGGGTGGCTGCGCGGTCATCCCCGCCGACAGCCCGCACACCCCGGTCCTGGAGGACGCCGCCCGCGCCGTCGGCTGTTCGCGCCTCCTGCGTTTCGGCGCCGGCGGCGACGTCGACGTCGTGAGCGTCGCCTGCGAGCCCGACGGCAGCAGCGTCGAGGCGAGCGTCGCGGGCCGGCGGCTGCGCTACCGCCTGGGCGTGGCCGGCGCGCACTGGGTCACCAACAGCCTCGGGCTGCTGGCGGTGGTCGCCGCGCTCGACGCCGACCTCGAGGATTTCGCCGCCAGCTTGGCCTCGCTCCGCCCCGAGCCCGGCCGGGGCCGGCCGCGGCCGATCGACGTCGCCGGCGGCACCGCGACGCTGTTGGACGATGCCTACAACGCCAATCCGGCCTCGATGCGCGCAGCACTCGACGTGCTCGCGGCGGCGCCCGGTCGCAAGCTCGCGGCGCTGGGCGCGATGAAGGAGCTCGGCCCGACCACGGCGTCGCACCACGCCGAGCTGGCCACTCCCATCACCGCCGCCGGCATCGCCCGCGTCTTCACCGTCGGCGCCGAGATGACCGCGCTCGCCGAGGCGCTGCCGGCACACCGCCGCGCCGGCCACGGCGAGGTGGCGGCGGATGTGGTCGAGGGCGTGCGCGCCGAGCTGCGCCCCGGCGACACGCTCTTGGTGAAAGGCTCGCTCGCCAGCGGCATGGGCGCGCTGGTCGCGGCCCTGGTCGGGAAGGAGAGCTGATGCTCTACCATCTGCTCGTTCCGCTCGCCGACGAGGTCGGACTCTTCAACGTCTTTCGCTATCTCACCTTCCGCACCGGCGGCGCGATCATGACGGCGCTCGTCTTGAGCTTCGTTTTCGGCCCGGCGGTGATCCGCTGGCTGCGCTCCAAGCAGGGCAAGGGCCAACCGATCCGCGAGGACGGCCCCGCCGGCCACCTGCTCACCAAGCAGGGCACGCCGACGATGGGCGGCGTCTTGATCCTGTTGGCGCTGGGCGTCTCCACCCTGCTCTGGGCCGATCTCACCAACGGCTATGTCTGGGTGGTCCTCTTCGTCACGCTCGGCTACGGCGGCATCGGCTTTCTCGACGACTATCTCAAGGTCTCCAAGCGGCACTCGCGCGGGCTGTCGGGCCGGCTCAAGCTGGCGGGTCAGGTCACCATCGCGCTCCTGGCCACCGCGGCGGTGATGGCGCTCACCGGCACGCCGCTCGCCACCGGCCTCACCGTGCCGTTCTTCAAAGACGTGCTGATCCCCTTGGGCGTCGCCGGGGCGTTGCTGTTCGGCACGCTGGTGATGGTCGGCGCGTCGAACGCGGTGAACCTCACCGACGGGCTCGACGGGCTCGCCATCGTGCCGGTGATGATCGCCGCGATGTGCTTCGGGCTGATCAGCTATCTGATCGGCAACGCCATCTTCGCCGACTATCTGGGCATCCCGTTCGTGCGCGGCACCGGCGAGCTGGCGGTGGTGTGCGGCGCGATCGTCGGTGCCGCGATGGGCTTTCTCTGGTTCAACGCGCCACCGGCGATGGTCTTCATGGGCGACACCGGCTCGCTCGCCACCGGCGGGGCTCTGGGCGCCACCGCCGTCGTCACCGAGCACGAGCTGGTCCTCGCCATCATCGGCGGCCTGTTCGTGCTCGAGACCGTTTCGGTCGTGGTCCAGGTGTTCTCCTTCAAGCTGACCGGCCGACGCGTCTTCGCGATGGCACCGCTGCACCATCACTTCGAGAAGCGCGGCTGGAAGGAGCCCACCATCGTCATCCGCTTTTGGATCATCGCGATGATCCTGGCGCTCGTCGGCCTCTCCACCTTGAAGCTGAGGTGACGATGCGCGCGTTCGATCGCACCGACACGAGCGTGGTGGCGAACTGGTGGTGGACGGTCGACCGTCCTCTGTTGACGACGCTCGCCGTCGTCGCGGCGATCGGCGTCGTCTTCATCTTCACCGCGAGCCCGCCGGTGGCCGAGCGTGTCGGCCTCAGCTCGTGGCACTTCGCGCTGCGTCAATGCCTGTTTCTGGGGTTGGCGGCGTTGGTGCTGGCGGCGGTCTCGATGCTGGCGCCGCTGGGCGTGCGCCGGATCGGCGTCGGGCTGTTCTGGGTGGGGCTCGCGCTGCTGGCGCTGGTCCCGCTGGTCGGCCACGAGGTCAACGGCGCCACCCGCTGGATCACGGTCGCCGGCCTACGCCTGCAGCCGAGCGAATTCGTCAAGCCGGCCCTGGTGGTGGTCGCCGCCCACGCCCTGGCGGCGCGCGACGGTCTCGGCGGCGTCCCGCGCGCGGCGCTGCCGGTGGCGCTGGTGACGGCGCTGTTGCTGCTGCAGCCCGACGTCGGCCAGGCGCTGTTGGTGCTCGCGGTGTTCGCGGTGATGGTCTTCGCCGCCGGCCTGGCCTGGCCGTGGGTGGCGGTCTTCGCCGGCGGCGGCGCGGCGACGGCGGTCATGGCCTATCACGGCTTCGACCACGTGCGCGCCCGCGTCGACGCCTTCCTGGCGGCCGATCCGGGCTTTCAGGTGCAGCAGTCGCTGATGGCGGTCGAGGCCGGCGGCTGGCTCGGCCGCGGCCCCGGCGAAGGCGTGGTCAAGAACCACCTGCCCGACGGCCACGCCGATTTCATCTTCGCCGCCGGCGTCGAGGAGTTCGGCCTCGTGGTCGGCCTGCTCCTGGTCGTCCTGTTCGCGATGGTGGTGCTGCGCGGGCTCGTCCTCGCCGAACGCCAGCCCGACCGCTTCGCCCAACTCGGCGCGATCGGCCTGTTGACCCAGTTCGGCCTGCAGGCGGGCATCAATCTCGGCGTCAACGTCGCGCTGCTGCCGCCCAAGGGCATGACCCTGCCCTTCGTCAGCTACGGCGGCTCGTCGCTGATCGCGCTGGCGCTCGGCAGCGGCATGGCGCTGGCGCTGTTGCGCAAGACCCCGGCGCTGGCGGTGCTGCGATGACGCGCGCGATCCTGATCGCCTCGGGCGGCACCGGCGGCCACATGTTCCCCGCCACCGCGCTCGGCGACGCCCTCGCGCGCCGCGGCCACGCCGTCCACTACGCCGTCGATCGCCGCGGCACGCGCTATCTGGCCGCGGACGCGGCGCGGGTGCTGGTGCCGGCGGCGAGCCCGACGGGATCGCTCCCGCGACGCGTCCTGGGCCTCGCCATCCTCGGGCTCGGCCTCGCGCTCAGCCTGGTGCGGCTCGGGCTGCGCCGGCCGGCGGCGGTGGCGGCGTTCGGCGGCTACGCCGCGGTGCCCACCGGCGTCGCCGCCGGGCTGTTGCGCGTGCCGCTGGTGCTGCACGAGCAGAACGCGGTGCTCGGCCGCGGCCATCGCCTCCTTCTCCGCTTCGCGCGGCGCATCGCCACCAGCTTTCCGGAGACCCGCGGCGTCCCGGCGGGCACGGCGAACGACTTCGTCGGCAATCCGGTCCGCGCCGCCTTCCACGACTTGCCGCAGGCGCCGCCGCACGCCGGGGTGCGCCTCTTCGTCGTCGGCGGCAGCCAGGGGGCGCGGGTGTTCTCGGACGTCCTGCCGGAGGCGATCGGGCGCCTCGGCGCCGAAACCCGTGAGCGGCTCACCATCGTCCAGCAATGCCGCCGCGAAGACCTGGAGCGGGTCGAGCGAGCCTACGCCGAGCTCGGCGTCGCCGCCGAGCTGGCGAGCTTCTTCGACGACGTGCCGGCGCGGCTGGCGGCGTGCGATCTCGTCGTCAGCCGGGCCGGAGCCTCGGCCGTCGCCGAGATCCTGGTGGCCGCCCGGCCGGCGGTGCTGGTGGCCTATCCCCACGCCGCCGACGACCACCAGCGCGCCAACGCCCGCGCGCTCGAAGGGGTCGGCGCCGCGGTGGCGGTGGATCCCGCCGAGGCGAGCGCCGACCGCCTGGCGGCCGTGCTGGCCGAGCTTGTGGACGAGCCGGATCGCCGCGGCGCGATGGCCGCCGCCGCCGGCCGACTGGCACGTCCCGACGCCGCCGAGCGGCTGGCCGACCGGGTCCAGGAGGTGATGGCATGAACGTGCTGCCGCTCGAGGTCGGTCGCCTCCACTTCGTCGGTATCGGCGGCATCGGCATGAGCGGGATCGCCGAGATCCTGCACAACCTCGGCTACGAGGTGCAGGGCTCCGACGTCGCCGAGAGCGCCAACGTCAAGCGGCTGCGCACGGCCGGCATCCCGATCACCATCGGCCAGGCCGCCGAGAACGTCGACGACGCCACGGTCGTCGTCATTTCCTCGGCGATCAAGGAGAGCAACCCCGAGCTCGTCGCCGCGCGCGCCAAGCGCCTGCCGGTGGTCCGCCGCGCCGAGATGCTGGGCGAGCTGATGCGGCTCAAATGGTCGGTCGCGGTCGCCGGCACCCACGGCAAGACCACGACGACCTCGCTGGTCGCCGCCCTGTTCGACGCCGCCGCGCTCGATCCGACCGTCGTCAACGGCGGCATCATCAACGCCTACGGCACCAACGCCCGGCTCGGCGCCGGCGACTGGATGGTGGTCGAGGCCGACGAGAGCGACGGCACGCTCGTCCGCCTGGCGCCGACGATCGCCATCGTCACCAACATCGACGCCGAGCATCTCGACCATTACGGCAGCTTCGAGGCGCTGCGGCAGACCTTCCTCACCTTCCTCGAGCGCATCCCGTTCTACGGTTTTTGCACGCTCTGCCTCGATCACCCCGAGGTGCAGGGGCTGGTGGGGCGGCTGTCCGATCGCCGCGTCGTCACCTACGGCTTCAATCCCCAGGCCGACGTCCGCGCCATCGACCTGCGCGTCGATCCCTTCGGCACGACGTTCGACGTCATCCTCCGCAACGGCGGCGAGCCCGAGATCCTCGCGGACGTCCGCCTGGCGATGCCGGGCCGCCACAACGTCCAGAACGCCTGCGCCGCCATCGCGGTAGCGCACCACCTCGAGCTCGACATCGAGGTCGTGCGCGCCGCGCTGTCCTCCTTCGAGGGCGTCAAGCGCCGCTTCACCGTCACCGGCACGGTCGACGGCGTCACCATTGTCGACGACTACGGCCATCACCCGGTCGAGATCGAGGCGGTGCTCGACACCGCCCGGCAGGCCACGCCGGGCAAGGTCGTCGCGGTCGTCCAACCTCACCGCTACTCGCGGCTCAAGGATCTGTTCGACGACTTCTGCACCGCCTTCAACGGCGCCGACACGGTGCTCGTCGCCCCGGTCTACGCCGCCGGCGAGCCGGCGATCGCGGGCGTCGACCACGACGCGCTGGTGCAGGGGCTCTACGACCACGGCCACCGTGACGCCCGCGCCATCGCCGGCCCCGAGGGCCTCGCCGCCACCGTCCGCGGGCTGACCGATCCAGGGGATCTGGTCGTCGTCCTCGGCGCCGGCAACAGCACCCAATGGGCCCAGGCGCTGCCGGGCGAGCTCGAGGCGCTCGCCGTGGAGCCGGCGCGATGAGCGGGCTCATCGACCGTTTGCCACCCGTCCGCGGACGTCTCGAGGCTACCGCGCCCTTGGCGAGCTGGGCCTGGATGCGGGTGGGCGGACCCGCCGAGGTCCTCTTCCGCCCCGCCGACATCGCCGATCTGCAGGCGTTCCTCGCCGCCACGCCGGCGGAGGTGCCGGTCCTGCCGGTGGGCGTCGCCTCCAACCTCTTGATCCGCGACGGCGGCATCGCCGGCGTCGTCGTCCGCATCGGCGGAGCGTTGAAGGCGATCCGGACCGACGGCACGCGGCTCACCACCGAGGCCGGCGCGCTCGATCGCAGCGTCGCGATCGCGGCGGCCCAAGCGGGGATCGCCGGCCTCGAGTTCTATGTCGGCATCCCCGGCACGATCGGCGGTGCCGTGCGGATGAACGCCGGCGCCTTCGGCGGCGAGACCAAGGACCGGCTGGTCTCGATCCGCGCCCTCGACCGCGCCGGCGTGATGCACGAGGTGCCGGCCACGGAGCTCGGCCTCGCCTACCGCTTCAGTGCGGTGCCCGAGGACTGGCTCGTGGTCGAGGCCACCTTCGAAGGCGAGCGCGACGAACCGGCGGCCATCAAGGCGCGTATGGACACGATCAAGGCCGAGCGGGCGGCCGCACAGCCGCTCTCGGTCGCCACCGGCGGCAGCACCTTCAAGAACCCCGAGGGTCACCGCGCCTGGCGGCTGGTCGAGGCGGCCGGCTGCCGTGGCCTGCGCGTCGGCGGGGCGGTGGTGAGCGACAAGCACTGCAACTTCCTGGTGAACACCGGCGACGCCACCGCCGCCGATCTCGAGACCCTGGGCGAGACGGTGCGCGCGCGCGTCGAGGCGACGAGCGGCATCGGGCTCGTCTGGGAGATCAAGCGGGTCGGACGAAGCGCCGCGGAGGTGACGGAATGACCCGGCGCGTCGCGGTGCTGATGGGAGGGCTCTCCGCCGAGCGCGAGGTCTCGCTCAGCTCCGGGGCGGCCTGCGCCGACGCCTTGGAGCGGCTCGGCGACGAGGTCCACCGCCTCGACGTCGGCGCCGACCTGGCGACGCGGCTCACCGCGCTCGCGCCCGATCTCTGCTTCAATGCGCTGCACGGCCGCTACGGCGAGGACGGCTGCGTGCAGGGACTCTTGGAGCTGCTGCGCCTGCCCTACACCCATTCGGGCGTGCGGGCCTCGGCCGTGGCGATGCACAAGCCGACGGCGTGCCGGCTCTTCGCCGATATCGGCCTGCGCGTGCCCGAGGGTCGGCTGGCGACGCTCGCGGAGGTGGCCACCGGCGAGGTCATGGCGCCGCCGCTGGTGGTGAAGCCCACCGCGGAAGGCTCCAGCGTCGGCGTTCTCGTCGTCGAGGACTTGGGCGATCCGCGCCTGTCACCCGACGAGGTCGAGGCGGCGGGCGAGACGATGCTGGTGGAGCCTTTCGTCCCCGGCGCCGAGCTCACCTGCGCGGTGCTCGACGGCCGGGCGCTCAGCGTCACCGAGCTCCGCCCGCGCGTCGGCTTCTACGACTACCGCGCCAAGTACACCGCCGGCATCACCGACCACCTGGTGCCCGCCCCGGTGCCCGAGGCGGTCTTCCGCCGCGTCCGCGACTGGTCCGAGCGCGCCCACGCGCTTCTCGGTTGCCGCGGGGTCAGCCGTGCCGACTTCCGCTTCGATGCCGCCCGCGGCGAGGACGGTCTCGTCATCTTGGAGATCAACACCCAACCCGGCATGACCCCGCTCTCGCTGGTGCCGGAGCAGGCGGCCCATGTCGGCCTCGGCTTCGATGCGCTGGTGCGACGGCTCGTGGAGGACGCGTCGTGCGACCGGTGAACCTCCGCGCCGCCCGCCGGGCCGTTCGTCGCGACGTCGCGACCCCGCGGCGTGCGCTCGTGCGGGCCGGGCTCGCCGGCCTCGCGCTGGTGGCGGCCTGGGCGGCGCTCGTCGCGCACCCCTGGTGGGACGAGGCGGCCGACCGCGTCGGCGCCGCGGCGCAACGCCAGCTCGGTCTGGTGCTGGCCGAGCTCGAGGTTCACGGCGCCGCACGGGTCGACACCGAGCGCGTGCGCGCCGCCCTCGGACTCGCGCCCGGCACGCCGATCCTCGGCGCCGACCTCGACGCCGCGCGGGCGCGGGTGCAGGCGCTGGGCTGGGTCGACCACGCCAGCGTGCGCCGCGAGCTTCCCGACCGCCTCGTGGTCACCCTCGACGAGCACGAACCGCGCGCCCTCTGGCTGGGTGCGGGCGGGCCGGCGCTGGTGGCGGGCGGTGGCGAGATGCTGCCGGTGCCGACGGAAAACGCCGCCGCCGGTCTGCCGCGGCTGGTGGGGGCGGCGCCGCCGCCGGCGGTGGAACCGATCCTGCGTGATCTCGCCGCGCGGCCGGAGATCCTCGCCCGTCTCGAGCGGCTGGAGCAGGTCGACGGCCGGCGCTGGCGGGTCTGGCTCGCCCCCGGAGTGCGGGTCGAGCTCCCGCCCGGCGACGTCACCGCGGCGCTGGGTCGGCTCGCCCGTCACCACGCCACCGCCGGGCTGTTGGACCGGGCGGTGGCGGTGGTCGACCTGCGCGTCGCCGACCGCCTGGTCGTGACCCCGGCGCCGCTGGTGCGGGGGGCGACGGGATGACGACCATCGCTCCCACCCCCGCCTGGCGCACGCTGCTCGACCACGACGGCGCGAGCGGGCGCCCGTTCGGGGTGCTCGACCTCGGCTCGCGCAAGCTCTGCTGCTACGTCGCACGCCCCCACCCGGGCGGCGCCTTCGAGCTCCTGGGCGCGGGGCATCAGGCGGCGGAGGGCTTCGCCGGCGGCGAGGTGGTCCACGCCGCGGCGGCCGAGGCGGAGGTCCGCGCCGTGGTCGACGAGGCCGAGCGCCAGGCCGGCGAGCGCCTGGGTGCGATGACGCTGGTCTTCGCCGGCGGCGAGCCGGCGAGCGGCTACGTCCAGGTCGAGGTCGCGCTCGACGGTCGCCCGGTCCGCCGCCGCGACGTCCATATGGCGCTCGGCCACGCCGCGCGGCAGGCCACCGCCGAGGGTTTCGCCATCGTCCACGGCCTCGCCCTCGGCCACCGCCTCGACGGCGGCCCGGAGGTCCGCGACGCCAGCGGCATGATCGGCAAGAAGCTCGTCGTGCGCGCCCATCTCGTCGGGGTACGGGCGCGGCCGCTGGCGCAGCTCGTCGGCTGCCTCGAGCGCTGCCATCTGCGCACCACCACGGTGCTGACCGCGGGCTACGCGGCGGCATTGGCGTGCCTCACCCGCGACGAGGCCGAGCGCGGGGTGATGGTGCTCGACTGCGGCGCGCGGACGAGCTCGCTCGCGGTCTTCCACCGCGGCCGGCTGGCCTACGTCGCCGCGGTCCCGCAAGGGGCGGAGCACCTCACCGACGAACTCCAGGCCAGGCTGCACGTCGGCCGCGCCACCGCCGAGCGCTTGAAGAACCTCGAAGCGGCGGTCGTGCGGCGCAGCTGCGACGCCTTCGACACGGTCGAGATCGCACCGCTCGACGCCGCCTCGCCGGGCGACACCGTCGAGGTGCCGCGCGGGCGGTTCACCGAAATCCTGCAGCCGTTGAGCGAGGCCATGCTCGGCGCCGTTGCCGAGCAGCTGCGCCAAGCGCCCGAGACGGTGCAGGTCGCGGCGCGCCGCGGGCTCGTGCTCACGGGCGGCGGCGCGCAACAGGAGGGGCTCCTCGAGCTCGCCTCCGAAAAGCTGGACGTCGGCGTCCGGCTGGGCCGTCCGAGCGTGCTGGACGGCTGGTACGAGCCGCCGGTCGCGGCGGCGAGCGGGGGCGTCGCCCTCGCCGCCGGTCACGACGGCGGGCTCGGCTACACGGTCGAGCGGTCCGCGCGCGGGCCGCTGGGCCGACCCTTCGAGAGTTTGAGCCAATGGCTGCGCGAGAGCCTTGGCGTGGCCTGAGCGGCGCGGCGCGGCCGCGGCCTCGGGCGTGAGAGACGGGGTGTCGAGGAGGAAAGCATGACCCTGAACCTGAGCATCCAGACCCATCACGACCTGAAGCCCAAGATCACCGTGATCGGGGTCGGCGGCGCCGGTGGCAACGCCGTCAACAACATGATCACCTCGCATCTCGAGGGCGTCGAGTTCGTGGTGACCAACACCGACAGCCAGGCGCTCTCGCAGTGCCTGACCGAGCGCCGCATTCAGCTGGGCACCGCCATCACCCACGGCCTCGGCGCGGGCGCCCGGCCCGAGGTCGGCCGCGCCGCCGCCGAGGAGGCCCTCGACGAGATCCTCTCGGACATCGACGGCTCGCACATGGTGTTCATCACCGCCGGTATGGGCGGCGGCACCGGCACCGGCGCAGCCCCGGCGATCGCCCGCGCCGTGCGCGAGCGCGGCATCCTCACCGTCGGCGTCGTGACCAAGCCCTTCTCGTTCGAGGGCGCGCACCGCATGCGCATCGCCGAGGCCGGGCTCGAGGACCTGCAGCAGTACGTCGACACGCTGATCGTCATCCCCAACCAGAACCTGTTCCGCATCGCCAACGAGCGCACGACGCTGCGCGACGCCTTCGAGCTCGCCGACCAGGTCCTGCACATGGGTGTGCGCGGGGTCACCGACCTCATCGTCATGCCGGGGCTGATCAACCTCGACTTCGCCGACATCCGCACCGTCATGGCGGAGATGGGCAAGGCGATGATGGGCACCGGCGAGGCCGAGGGCGACCGCCGCGCCGTCGAATCCGCCGAGGCCGCGATCTCCAACCCGCTCCTCGACGAGATCTCGATGCGCGGCGCCCAGGGCGTGCTGATCAACATCACCGGCGGCCAGGACATGACGCTCTTTGAGGTCGACGCCGCCGCCAACCGCATCCGTGAAGAGGTGGACTCCGACGCCAACATCATCTTCGGCTCGACCTTCGACGAGATGATGGAGGGCAAGATGCGGGTCTCCGTCGTCGCCACCGGCATCGAGAGCCAGCCGCGGGCGCTGCGCGAGCCGCACGTCGACGCCGCCCAGCCGCGCGAGCCCGAACCGCGCAAGGCCGAGCCGGTCTCGCCGCTGTCCAGCCTGCGCTTTCGCACCGAGCCGCACCGGGTCGAGCCGCTGCCGCATCCCAACAACAGCGGCGCCGGCCAGCCGCAGCCGCGGCGGGAGCGTCAGGTGCACCGCCTCGTCGACGACGGCGTCGAGGCCGGCCAGGCGACGGGCGGACCGTCCCATCAGGGCTTCCAGGGACCGGCGGCGGTCGAGGCCGCGACCGCCGAGGAAGGCCACAACCGCTCGCTGTTCCGCCGCATGGCGCAGGGTCTCTACGGCAAGCGGCCGGAAGAGGCGCCGCGCAAGGGCGGCCGGCCGCCGCGCGCCGGCGAGGAACCGCGCGTGACCACGGAGCCGTCGGCCGACGGCGAGCTACCGCACTTCCTTCGTCGTGAGAAAACAGACGCTTGAGCGGCAGCTTTGCGCGCGGGCTTCACCGCTGTCTGTCAAGAATCGACACGAACAGTGATTTGAAGCCCGCGTGCCGCGCCGCTAGTCGACCCTCGACGGAGAGGGCTCGGTGTCGACCGGACCTCCCGTCCCGCGCACCGCGCCCGCTCCGCTGCGAGGACGACACCATGCCCCCGACGCCCCGCTACGCCCGCCACGCCGAACGGCCGACGCCACCTCAGCGCACGCTGGGTTCGGCGATCGGGTGTGTCGGGATCGGGCTCCACACCGGCGCGCGGGTGGCGCTGACGCTACGCCCGGCGCCGGCCGATTTCGGCGTCGTGTTCAAGCGCGAAGACGTCGCCGGCGCACCGGCGATCCCGGCCGGCGTCGACGCCGTCGCCGACACCACGCGGTGCACCCAGCTCGCCGGCCCCGACGGAACCCGCGTGCGCACCGTCGAACATCTTCTGGCGGCGCTGGCGGCCTGGGGCATCGACAACGTGGAGATCGCCGTCGACGGTCCCGAGATCCCGGCGATGGACGGCAGCGCCAAGCCGTTCTTCTTCCTGCTCGGCTCGGCCGGAATCGTGACCCAGGACGCACCCCGCCGGGTGCTCAAGGTGCTGCGCCCGGTGCACGTCCGCGACGGCGAACGAACGGCGACCCTGCGGCCGCATGCGGGCTTCGCCGTCGACATGGCGATCGACTTCGCCCACCCGCGGGTCGGGCGCCAGCGCCTGGCGCTGGAGGTCGACGCGACGAGCTTCCCCGATGAGCTCGCCGGCGCGCGCACCTTCGGCTTCGCCGACGATGTCGAGAGCCTGCGCGCGCGGGGGCTCGCCCGCGGCGGCTCGCTCGCCAACGCCGTCGTCGTCGGCCCGGCGGGCGTCCTCAATCCCGAAGGCCTGCGCTGGCCCGACGAGTTCGTCCGTCACAAGGCGCTGGATGCCGTCGGCGACCTCTACCTCGCCGGCGCCATCGCCGCTCGCTTCGAAGGCCGCGGCAGCGGTCATGCCCTCCACGTCGCGCTGCTGCGCCGACTCTTGCGCGAGCGCGACGCTTGGCGGCGGGTACCCGCCGCCGATCTCGCCGTCGACGCCGCCGAGCCGGCGGCACTCGCCCGTCTCGGCGCCGACTGAGCCGCAGCCTGCGACGGTCGGAGGCGCGCGCCGGTCCGCCACCGCGGGGCGCCGTTCATCGGTCCAGCGGTGATGTCTGTGACGTCGGCGCCACAGCCGGCACGAAACGCTCGCCAACGTGACATGGCTCACCGCATCCGGTCGCCGCCTGGTGGAGGCTTACACTCGATGTTGCGGCGGATCGTGTCGAAGCGTCGCAAAGGACTGTCGTCCTAAAGAAGGATCGCGCCTAGGTTGAAAGTTTCTTAACCGGGCTGCATTTTGCTCGCGGGTCTGACTTCCGCGGTGACGAACGGCAGAGCGATCATGGACAACGTCGTGCACATCGAAGATTGGGCGTGGCGCCGGCGCTACCGGCCGCGCAACCGCGTCCAACGCGCGCTCGCGGTGCTCGAGCCGGCGCAGCGCGACGCCGTGCTAGATCTTCTGACGCTGTTCGCGCCGCTCGCCGAGCGGTTCTGGGACGGCGGCGGGCCGGCGTGGACCGTGGCCAGCGACGAGGCGCTGATGGAGCCGCTCAAGGGCGTCCCGCTGGAGGAGTTCCCCGACGACGGGCTGATGGCGCTGTGCCTCGAGGCCGGCTACACCATCGGCGATGGCGCCCACTTCAAGGCGGTCCTGCCCTATTTCCTCGCCGGCGCGTTCGCCCGCCCACTCGAGAACTGGGTGCTGGATCCCGATCTGTTGAAGGCCAAGCTCGAGACCCTCGGTTTTGAGACCTGGCCCGCCGGCGAGCGCCGTGCTGTGGCCCGCGCGCTCGCCGTCTACGCCCAGCACGAGCTCGATCTCGCCGACGGCCCGAGCGCGCCCGACGAAACGCTCGTCGCCGCCAAGCGCTGGGCCGAGGACGAGTTCGCCGGCGCGCTGTGAGCCGGCCGCCAGCCGGCCCGTCCGCAGCTTCCCCTTGGCCCTGACATTCGCGCGTCATATGTGACACTATTTGAATCGTCGTCGACGCGACGACCGCGGACGCGGCACGCGACGATCCGGGGGAGCGACACGCCATGCGGCAAGGGTTGGGGCACGACGAGCTCGACGGCGACGCGCTCGCGGCGCCTCGCGAGCGACGCGGCCGCAAGGCGATAGCCTGGGGTGTCCACATCTTCACGGCATCGGGCATCGTCCTCGGCTGCTTGGCGCTGATGGCGGCATTGGAAGGCGATCGCCTGGCCGCCTTTCTCTGGCTCGGCCTGGCGCTCTTCGTCGACGGCATCGACGGCACCCTCGCCCGTCGTTTGAAGGTCGGCGAGCTGGTACCGCAAGTCGACGGCGCGACCCTGGACAACGTCATCGACTATTTCAACTACGTCGCCGTGCCGGCGGTGATGATCTACGCCTTCGACCTCGTTCCCTCCGGCTGGGCGACGTGGACAGCCGCGTTCGTCATGGCGATTTCGTGCTATACCTTCGCCAACGCGAACGTGAAGACCTCGGACTATTATTTCGAGGGGTTCCCGGCGTTGTGGAACCTGATCGTCCTCTACCTCTTCGTGCTGCAGACAGGACCGTGGACCAACCTCGCCGTCATCGCGGCGTGCGGCGTGCTGACCTTCCTACCGCTCAAATACGTCCACCCCTTGCGGGTGCGGGACTGGCGCGTGGTGACCCTGCCCATGACCGCGATCTGGGCCGCCAGCTCGCTTTATCTGGTCTTCGTGGAGCACCGCCTCGGCGGCGCCGCCGCCGAGGCTCCCGTCGTCTTCTGGATCTGGGTGGCGGCGTCGGTCTACTTCGCCGCCCTGTCGCTCTGGCGCTCGTTCCGGCCGGCGGCATGAGCGCCGCGCTCACCTCAGCACCTCGAGGAAACGCTCGGCGCGGGCGGCGACGCGGGAGCCCGGCGGCGTCGCGGTGGCGTCTTCCGGCTCGGTGAGGTCGAGGTCGTCGGCGACGACCCGACGCGCGGCGACGAAGTCGCGCCGCTCACCTCCGACGTGATCCGCCAGGCGCTCGCCGCGGAAGCGACCGTCGCGCATGCCGACGACGGCGATCCTGGCGGCGATCTCGGGGTCGGCCGCGCGCTCGGGCGCCGCCACCAGATCGACGCCGCCGACGAGGTCGGCGAACTCGGCGTAAGTCGCCTTGAAGGTGATCCGCACGTAGCCGCGGCCGCGGTAGCGCTTGCCGTCACCGGGGCGGTCGTTGCCGTGGCGGCCCTCGTAGGCGCGCCACCTGGCGGCGTCGCCCTCCTCCACCATCGCCTTGCCGAAATGCGATTGGTGCTCGGCCGTCGCCAGGACATAGGCGATCTGCGCCGGATCGCCGAGACCGCCGGCGCGGCAGCCGGTGACCAGGAGCACGATCGCCTCTTTCGCCCACTCGCGCTGCCAAGGCCGCGCGACCGCCACCAGGGCCGCCAACTCGGCGTCGCCGAGCCGGCTCGGCGCCCCGTCCCCGCGCGGCACCAGCACGGTCGTGCCGACGGCGAGCGCCCGCGCCCGCTCCGCGTCGATGCGCCCGCCCTCGCGGTCGCGGAACTCGTCCCACCGCGCCGCGTCGCCCAGGTGCCGCGCCGCGAGCGAGCGCAGGGTGTCGCCGGGGCCGAGAAGGAAGGGCGCGAAACGCCCGGCGTCGACCGTCGCCGGCACCGTCGGGCGGGCGAGCTCGAGCTTGCCGTCGCGGAGCGCGATCTCGAGCCCGAGACCGGCGGCGACCTCCTCCGCGCGGACGAAGCCCGCCAGCCGCGCCGCTTCGGCCACCGGCATGGCGGGGTCGGGCACCGTTCCGGGCGGGGTGTCCCAAGCCAGATAGAGCGGCGCGCGGTCCTCGAAGACGAGGGTGATCTCGGCGTCGTCCACCTCGGCCACGGTGAAGCGCGGGTCGCGCGCGAGCGCCTCCAGCGACAACCGCGCCGCGCAGTCGAAATCGAGCGTGCCGGCGAGCTCGGCGCCGTCGAGTTCGGTGGCGAGGGCGAGCGGCGGCTCCGCTTCCTCGACGGCCTCCTCGGGCGCGGCCACGAGCGCGCGGACCTCCTCGCGAAAACGCTCGCCGGCGGCGTGGAGGTCGAGCTCGGCCTGCCAGGGCAGCGCCAGCGGGTCCCACTTGGCGCGCTGCGGCACCTGCAGTTGGTGCTCGACCTCGCCGTGCCCGAGCACGGTCCGGGGTGTCACCGCGATGCCGTAATGGACGCAGAGCTGGGCCACCACCGCCGCCATCCGCCGCCACTGCTCGCGGCGCATCGGAAAGCGGCCGGGATCGAAGGGATGCTCGCGCGCGCCGGCCATGCAGCAGACCGCGACGCCGATCGAGCCGGTGTTCCTGCCGCGGGTGTGCGGGGCGTAGGCGCCCCGGATCGGGCGGTCGTTGGCGGAGATGGCGTGCCGCCCGCGGCGGACGCTGCCGTCGCCTTCGATCAGGAGGTGGTAGTGCTGACGGTCGAGTTCGCCGGCATCGTAGGCCCCGCCGGTCCAGTGACAGATGATCCGCTCGGGCCGCGCCCGCGGCAGCCATTCGAGCGGGATCACCGTCGGCGCGGCGAGGTGGGGCGCGGGCGGCGCCGCCAGGAACGGCGCCGGCGCGGTCTCCGCCAGCCCCGGCGCATCGATTCCAATTGCTTCTGAACGTGCTCGCTTGCCCGTTGCGAGCTGAGTCGCGCTGGCGGCAGAGTCAACGA